>CAZYBR010000021.1:0-13977 GCA_964645905.1 uncultured archaeon | reverse complement strand
TAAAGTTCGACAAGAAAGCCTACAACATCACGCGCGATTGCAAGTGCGATGGAAAGGGATGCAGTCTGTGCCAGGTGAAATTATCATTGAAGAAGAAAGGTCCGGGCATGGTCTATTCCGGCGACTTGAAAGCCAAAGCCAAGGATGTTATACCAGTTTTCGACAAGATACCGATAGTGGAACTGTTCAATGATCAGGAAGTCGAGTTTGAAGCTGTGGCTATGTTGGGCTTAGGCAAGGAGCATTCTAAATGGCAGGGAGCTGTCGTGGGATACAGCAATCAATTCGAGCCGAAATCAAAAGCGAGTGAGATGAAATTATGCGCCAATCATTTGTATGCTGTCAAAGACGTCAGGGGAGTAAAGGTGCAGCCAGTTGACTGTGCATTGTGCAAGTCGATAAATGAGAGCGACGGGAATTTCAAGCCGGTGGATGACAGTTTTATATTTTCAGTAGAGTCTGCCTCAGGATTGGACAGCAACGAAATAATTTCGGATTCCGCAGAGATTCTTGAAGAGAAGATAAAGGAATTCGACAAAGCCACCAAGAAATTGAAATAAAGATTAAGTATTATCACATTCTATAATTACTTACGCAGGGGTCCCATAGCCTGGTCAATTGGGGCGGGCTTAAGTTATCAAACTTAAGATTTGATCCAAAGATGATATAAGAAATCCGCTGGCTTAGTGCCTTCGAGAGTTCAAATCTCTCTCCCTGCATTTGATATTATTCGAAATTGAGCACATAAATTTCCGATTGTTTAACTGACATTATTTAAGTTTATCATTAGAAATAGAGTTTATGGAAAATAAGCGAGAACCACTTTATGTATGGGTTGAAGATGATGCTGAAGGAGATATGTTTCATAACCTTCCTTTTATAAATTATATAACCGATAAAACGATCTGTAGTAGTTCTTTTTTAGGAATAGCAGAAGATTTACTTAACGAGGTAAGAACACATAATCGAAGAATCGTTTATGATGTGCCGGGAGACTATAAAGATACCATAGGTCATAGAGTACCAACCAGAGCAGAAATATTGCTACTTGAAACATGGATGTTATCTGGCAAACCTTCGTATAGAAATTATTTCGCTCTTAGAGAAAAATTATACGGGAGCGTACCTCAGACATTCGGTCAAACACTTTTTGAATTAAGAGATTTACTTATACAATAGAACGCGTACAGCAATATCAAAGATTTGAATATTTTGTCTATATGCACAATTGCTCAATTTCATTGAGCACAATGGAAACTTTTTAAACCTTAGTCACAAATGAGAAAGAATGAAAGACGGGGATTTTGTAAATCTGGAATTCACTGGTAGGATAAAAGACACCAACGAGATTTTCGATACTACAAGCGAAGAGTCGGCAAAGCAAGCAGGCATATTCAATGAGAAAACAAGCTACGGTCCTATAGTAATCATAATCGGCGCGAACCAGGTCATCCCCGGTCTGGAAGACGCACTGAAGGAAATGAATGTCGGCGAGAAAAAGAAAGTTGAAGTGCCGCCAGAGAAGGGATTCGGGATGAAGAATCCAGACATGATAAAACTGTTGCCGATGTCCGTCTTCAAAGACAACAACATGGACCCGGCTCCTGGCAGGATTGTAAATTTCCAAGATTTCCAAGGAAAAATCCTTTCAGTCGATGGAGGGAGGGTAAAGGTGGATTTCAACCATCCGATCGCAGGAAAAATAGTCGAGTATGAAGTCGAAATCAAGGACCAGATAAGCGATATCGGCAGGCAAATGAATTCAGTCGTCAGATATTTCACAGGAGTCAAGTATGGCGATTTTACCACGGCATTGAACGGCAACGAGGCGACAGTCACGATTCCCAAATTCGATTTTCCGAGGCAGATAAAACAGACCATAGCAGACACGATAATGAAGTGGATATCCGGCATATCCAAAGTAAGCTTCATAGACGCCTTCGAAAAGAAGAATTAAGGATTTATCCTTAGCGATGCGAATTAATAATAGAATTTCTATGGGCGTAAAACAGATTATAGAAAAACCTATGCGGACAGCTCAGCCGAACGAATATGATGCTGAAATCAAAGCTATGATCGAGTCTAGGAAGACTCAGATTAAAGTTGTGGGATGTGGCGGAGGAGGAGGGAACACGATAACCAGGCTCATGCAAGTCGGGATCGCGGGTGCAGAGACCATCGCACTTAATACAGACGCTTTGGACCTTCTCAATACAGATGCTGACAAAAAACTCGTTATCGGCAAAGAGCTGACGAAGGGTCTTGGAGCAGGTGCCAACCCAAATGTCGGGATGGAATCTGCGAAGGAAAGCAAGGAAGAAATCAAGAAATTATTGCAAGGCGCGGACATGGTATTCATCACATGCGGGCTTGGAGGCGGTTGCTTGCGAGGAAGCTCGATGATATACACCAATCCACACGGTCCTCTGAGGATAGATTCTATACGACCAGGTTCTTTTGTATATTCTTTGCAGGATGGAAAACTTGTTAAAAAACCTATAGTCGCCGCCATGAAAACTGGCATAAAGAAAGTATTTGAGGTAAGGACCAATAACAATAAAATCGTAGCTTCGTACGACCACCCGTTCCTACGAGTGATACCCAGTAATAATGATAAAAAGGGCAGATTTTCCAAATTTGCGTTTGAGTGGGTTGGCGCAGAAACTTTGAAGACAGGGGATTTAGTAGTCACTCTTAGAAAAGCACCTGAAATCATAGAAAAGATAGATGGCGGATTCGATGCCACAGAAGATTTTTGTAGATTATTCGGTTTCCTGCTAGGCGACGGTTGGGTGTCTAGAAGCAAAGACAGTTGGAAGATACATTTTTCACCTTCGCAATACGAAGAAATGAACAAAAAGTATATCTCGATGATTAGAGAAATTTTCGGCCTTGAAATGAAGAAACATGACAATTGGTATTACGCAAACTCCAAAAGAGTCTATGAACTTCTTTATAGAAACGGATTCGACAAACATGCCAAAGAAAAGGAAATACCTGAATGGCTTTTCAGGCTTCCTAATTCCCATAAGAAAGCTTTCATACTCGGTCTTGCCGACGCTGACGGTTATTATTATAGGCAAGAAAAATCAAATGGAAAAGAAAAACTAGAGCTTAGATTTGAGATGAGCAGCGAAAAACTCATAAAACAACTGAAAGTTCTATGCAATTATATCGGCCTGAGGGCGTGCAATGTTTCGTCAAGGGCGCGGGAAATAAAACCGCCGCATTCCAAAGAGAAAAGGAGTTTCCCATCATGGGGATTAAGAATCTACAAGCTCCACCAGCTAGATGGAACGCTGGAAAAGGCAAGAGAGAGAAAAGGGATTGGAATGCTTTATGGATATAGGGGATCCACAAGATCAGAATTTTTCGAAAACTTCGGCTTTACCAGAATACAATCTGTCAAATATGCCGGAGAAGAAGACGTGTATGATATCACGGTTGAAGGAAGCCATAATTTCGTGAGCGAAGGTTTTCTCGTCCATAATACTGGCACCGGAAGCGCACCAGTTGTTGCAGATATTGCAAAGAAGATGGGAGCTCTGACAGTCGCTGTAGTCACTTTGCCATTTGCGATGGAAGGTCGGGGGAGGATGTCCAACGCCAAGGAAGGCCTGAGAAATCTCAACGGCGTGGTCGACACATTGATTCTAATACCGAACGACAAATTATTGGAAATAGTGCCCGATGTTAGCATCACGACAGCTTTCAAAGTCGCCGATGAAATTTTAGTTAATGCAGTAAAGGGAATGACAGAACTTGTTACAAAACCTGGTTTGGTCAATTTGGACTTTGCAGATGTCAGGACAATAATGAGGGAAGGCGGGATGGCAATGATAGGAATGGGTGAGAGCAACTCTGAAAACAAGGCGTTTGAATCTGTTGAAAGGGCGCTGAACAACCCGTTGCTTTCAGTCGACATAAATGGCGCTAGCGGCGCTCTGATCAATGTAATTGGAGGACCTGACATCACAATAAGGGAAGCCCAGCAAATCGCAGAAACAATATCATCAAAGTTATCGCCAGAAGCAAAGATAATCTGGGGCGTCCAAGTTGACAAGTCGCTCGGTGACACTGTCAGGACGTTGATAGTTGTGACAGGCGTAAAATCACCGCAGATATGGAGCCCAGACAAGCCATGGGAGAGGCAAAAGAAGAAGGATATAGAAAAGATTCTAGGCGTTGACTTTGTAGATGTAGAGTAGATGATTACATGGAAATAAAAGAAACACTTCAGAATTATGTGCGCATTCTGACTATTACAAAAAAACCCGACAAGGCAGAATTCCTAGACACACTGAGGACATGCAGTATGGGAGTAGCATTGGTGGGATCGATAGGATTTATATTCTATTTCATATCAGCTTTAATTGGTGGACTATGATCTACACGATAAAAACTGTTGTCGGAAGAGAGAATGTAGTGATCGACTCGTTAGTGTCCAAGGCAAGGTCTGAGAACCTGATGGTTCAAGCACTCGTCCATCCGGAAGAGATCAAAGGATATGTTTTTGTAGAAGGCAACATCGACGACTTGGAAAAGGCTGTGAAATCATTGCCCCATTCAAGAGGCCTGATCAAAAAGCCGATCTTGATAAAGGAAATCGAGAGGTTCCTGCAACCGAGAAAAGTTGAAGTCGACCTCAATGTAGGTGACCTGATAGAGATCATAGGCGGCCCGTTCAAAGGAGAGAAAGGGAAGGTAACAAGATACGACAAGGTAAAAAGAGAATTGACGATGGAGCCGACTGAGACACCAGTGCCTATCCCTATCACAGTGTCGGTAGAATTCGTCAAAATATTACAGAAGGTGAAATAATGGGTAAGAAAGAACCAAGAAGCGAGACAATAAAACTGCTGAAGAAAGAATTGAAAATAGACACTGCCAAGATTACAGAAGAGGACAAGGCAAAAGGAATAACACATTTATACGATGTCAAAATGGATGGTGTAATTAAAGTAGCAAAGGAAAGAGAAAGCAAATTATTCGCGAAAGATTCAAAGGCAGCTATCAAAACCGTCCTTGGAACTCTCAACAGCATGAACGGAGTTCTAGTTGACGGAAAGCGACCAAAAGAAATCATTCGAGAAATAGATGAAGGGAAAATAAAACTTTAAATGGACTGGGCGCGATTTGAACGCGCGGCCTCTTCCAATCTGGATAGCTTGCCATGGAAGCAGTCTACCGGACTGACCTACCAGCCCATAAAATTAATTGATCTATTGTTTTTTAACAGATTTCTTTTCTATTTAGTCCACTTTAACTTTTTCTTTTGTCTGCCCATGAAAAAGTTCTTCTCGCACTTGGACTTGTCGAAATAGAATAATTCACCAGTATTTCTCACAAACATCTTCCCTGTGCCTCTCTGGATGTTACTACCGCAAAACGAGCACTTCATCTTAATTACCTTGATTCCATTCTTCCGGCAGCTTCCATTTCAGTCTCTCTAAGCATCAACACGTCCTTTACCTTGATAGGTCCTACTACGTTTCTCGTGAGGATCTTTCCCTTGTCATGACCTTCAAGAACCCTGCATCTTACCTGCATTACTCCCTTGACACCAGTTCTGCCTAAAAGTTGCAATACTTCCGCAGGATAAGATTCGCCGGCCATCAAATCACTTTGGCATCAATTTTTCAACATTAGCAACGATGTCTTTCAAACCTTCCTTGTCGCCTGCTTCTGTTATGCATATAGCACCGCAAGGCACATCCAATCCGGCAGATCTTCCCAATTCCGCCTTGCTTGGAACATAACAATAAGGAATCTTTTTTTCGTCGCACAACGGAGGCAAATGCATCACAATCTCCTGCGGCTCTACGTCAGAAGCGATAGCGAGCAACTTACCATCTCCTTTCTCTACAGCTTTTGTGCTCTCATTTATACCCTTTCGAATCTTTCCAGTGTTCTTTGCAGCTTCGATAGCCTGCAGAACCTTGTCACTGATTTCTTTAGGTACATCAAACTTCGCGTATGATTTCGGCATTAATCACCACATCCATCGTAATTCTATATGGAGGAAACGTTTAAATAGTTTATAATCATCTAAAGTTTATGTCTTGGTATACAAAAGAGCAAGCAGAAGGTTTCGATACAGTGTTACTAAATATTTTTGAAGAAGGTGGACAGCTTCCGAAATTTACCATTTGTTCAGAGTTAAATAAGAGGGCAAAGTCATTAGGCTATAATTTTCCACTTGAAGCGGTGGTTGAATATGTTGATGACAGGATAAGAGACAGAACTTTAACTGAAACTGCGGAAGGATATAATCTTGTATAAGACTCATTTATGTGCAAAATAAAACGTCATGCTCTTGTCTAACTTGGCAAATCCTATTCTGGGGAACTGTACAATCTCACCTTTTTTAATTTTCTTTATTGCGGGTTCTGCTAAAGCTTTAATTTCCTTTCCATCTGGCATGATAATTCTTATTTTTACATTCTGTTCAGATACCCAATGTATTTTTTGCAGTTCATACTTCACATCGTTCGATGTTACATCAGAACTTTTCCCAAGTTTTATTGAAAATAAATTCATCAAACCGACTTCGGTATTCTGGAAATTTTCGAAATCTTTTTTCTCTATGTAAATCTTCTTTGTATTGACTGGGATTTTCCTGATTCCTTTTTTCGGAAAGTCCGGATGCAACTGTGCTGTAGTGGATTTCACATTAGATTTCCTTACTGATATCATCGTAGGATCTGTTACACAGAAATATCTCGATGAGTCTTTGTCAATCAGCTTTCTATTCTCTGCATACAATATTTCAACAGGGACATTCACATCAGCCAAACTCAATCCCATGCCGATAATGAAACTTCTGATGGCTTCAGGCTGTATACCGCGTTTCTCCAGTGATTGCATGCTCCAAATTCTAGGGTCATCCCAGCCCGCATAAACTTTTTTCTCAATTGCTTTCCTTGATTCAGTCTTGCTCAGTTTTATTCCTTCGAAATTCAGCAGGCCATAATGCAGAATCTCCGGTTTATTCCACCCCATAATATTCCAGATGAATTCTTCCATCATATCCTCGATCACCAAATCTTTTCCGCGTAAGATGTGAGTTACCCCGAGCATATGGTCGTCGACAGCCCAGCTGAATTCTAGCATAGGCCATACTATGTATTTCGTCCCTACTCTGGGATGCTTTCTATCTGCAACACGCAATAGAACCCTGTCTCTGAATGCTGGATTTGGATGGTGCATGTCAGTCTTCAGTCTTACCGTACCTTTGCCTTCCCTGTACTCGCCTTTAAGCATCAGCTTCCATTTTTTCAGGTTATTTTCTTCAGACTGGCCCCTGTGATTGCACGGTAGACCTTGGTTCCTGTTCGCTCTTAGCACCTCAACATTACATTCGCAAACGTATGCCGCATCCTTTTCAATCAATTCTTCAGCTACCTTGTAGAATATTCGCATCCTGTCGGATTTGTAAAACACTTTGTGGTACTTTACACCCAGCCATTTCAGATTTTCAGGAACCATCTTGTACGCTTCGGGTATGATAAATTTCTCTTCACTCCCGATTGTGTCGTCGAAAACTAGAAACAACTTTCCATTATAGCGCTTGGCATACTCGTCATTCAAGATGACCATCCTGGCGTTTCCTATGTGCAATGGTCCAGAAGGATACGGCGCCATTCTCATCACGACCTTCCCTTTTACAGCATTCGGGAGCTCCGGCAAGCCCGCAGGCAGATGTTTATTCTCTGCAGATCTTATGCCCAGTTTGGCTAATGTCGTCCTTTGCTCATCCAAAGGAATAGAATTGACATCCGCCACTATCTTCTTGATATCAGAAATTATCCCCTTTATGTCCGATTTTAGTGATGGATCCTCCCCAAGAACCCTTCCCAACACAGCATTGATGTCGGCCTTGCCTTCGTGCTCGGTGGCATTTAGCAAGGCATGCTTGTATATAAGATCTCTCATAAACAATATTCGATTACAGAATTAAAGTAAGCTAATAAAATATTATCGAAGCGTATCCTGTGACGTCCCTGGTGTCTTCAGCAGTGTCGGTCGATGTGCCGTATTTCAATACCTCAGCTTTCTTTGCACCCAGCTCCTTGGCTGCATAAATTGTAGTCGCTATAGCGCCGTATCCGCATACTTTTGCATTGGTACTGTTTATCGTTTTGAACAAACCCTTAGGGTCCAATTTGATTATAGATTTCAACAGTTGCCTGTCAATAAGTTCTGTCTCTTCCATGTTGCGCGAAAGATCCGAGCTCCCTATCAGTTTCCAGCCCCTTTCCTTTTTCATCAGTCTGGCGATAGCCGAACCTACAGATTCACAGCTCTCCAGCAATGTGTGGTCAGCCAGTTGATTTTTTATCAATACAGGCAAGATATTCACGTCACCGAACTTGTGCAGCAAAAATGGCAGCTGCACTTCTATTGAGAACTCTTCTTCATGCGGTATCGCATCAAACTCTACAAGCTTTGATTCTTTCAGCAATTTATCAGCAAAATTATTGTCGACAATCGCTTCTCCTATCGGGGTTTTCCATAAGCTGTTTTTCATCAAGGCAAAATCTGCCCCGTATGCGGAATGGTTGCTTCCCAATATCACAAAGTTCGACTTGTTCAGGTGGATGTACGAATGAGCGGCTATGATGCCTGAATTTACATACGGGGAATGTGGCACTATGCGCACTAGAGCATCGGTCTTCTTGGATTTGGTCGTTGCATTTCTGAAATAAAAATCCAACTGCTTCCTGAGCATGTTTTTATCAATCTCATAGAATGTGCCTGCAGCTGTAGGAGGTCTAAGAATCATGATAACAATTAAACTTGTTTTCGGAAAGATTAATTCTTTGACACTACTTCTGGAAAATATAGATTCCCAAGTAAATGAATAAGTATAAATATCATGTCTTCACTAAACTAATTTAGGATATAGTCATGGTAATCAAACAAAAAATCGGGCCAAAAATGTTTTTCAGGATAAAACCGGTCAAAATGCTGACTGCCTTGAAAACTGGACCTAAATATGCGACAATTATTGCCAAAGAGACCGACTGCACGTATTCCCACACTGTCAAAATACTTGATTTGTTCGAAGAATATGGGCTAGTCGACTTTGAGAAGAAGGGCAGGATCAAGATCGTCAAATTGACAGAATTCGGCGATGATGTCGCAAAGGGAATGGATGCAATCCTAACGAAATTAAGCAAGGTCAAAGAAAAAGTTTAGATTTCAAATTGATGATTATGGCAAGAGAAAGTATCGATGAGCGTTCTCATAAGGGCAAGGCAATGATGACGGTTGGTCTCATTCTATTGCTGGCAGGTCTGCTTAGATTATACAATGTTGACTGGCCTGTAGTGATGATTGTAATCGGGGCTGTTCTTATGCTAAAAGGCATTCTCATTTCGAAAATGAGGAAATAAGTAACATATTTAAATCCTGCAGTCCATAGAAAATAGTGATTTCCATGCCAGAAAATAAAGGCAAGTTTATCAAAAAGTATGGTAGATTGATTAAGAAGGGGGACGCTTCTCAGAAAGAATTTGACGAAGCCGACCGCAAGTTAAGCGAGGGCACTCGTGAAAATGAGGAAGGCCTTGGAATCGAGGAAGACGAGGACTCTGGTCAAGAGGCGTATCCTGAGATCGAACTTGATATGGAGCACGAAGACAATCCTGATAAAGAGGACGAGTAATAATCAGCTCAAAAGCACTAGATTATGCATTCCTTTCAAAAACCATTCCTTCAACTGGTCTTCTGTGTAAAGTTCATACTCCCTTGCCATGTATCTGGCGTGTCCAGATAATTTATCGACTATAGGACCTGGCACACCTGCAGAAATCAACTGTGTCTTGAAGAATTTTCTTAAAGAGTGTGCATGCAGCCCGTATCTCTTGCCTTCTTTCTTGCTCACCTTTTTGAACACATTGTTCAAAATAAATTGAAGATTCTGATAGCTCATCTGGGTGCCGCTGTTTGTAGCAAACAAGTATGATTCTTCAGTTATCTGATGCCCGTTGCCTTTTCTTTGATCCAAATATGACTGCAAAACCTGCTTGGCTTCATTTGAGAAGAAAGTCGTCCTGGATTTTCTTTCTTTTGTAGTCAGGCCCTTTATTTTTATGATTCCAGGCTCGCGGGCCATGTCAACATCGGACAGCTTTAAATTTCTAAGTTCGCCTACACGCAAGCCCGAAGAAGAAAGCAAAAGTATTATTGTTCTGGTTCTCAGGCTACAGCTCTGCAATATTTTCTTCAGGTCTTCCTTTGAAGGCAAGATGTCTTCATGTATATTATAAATTTTTATCTGAGTTGTCCTTTTCAGTTCCACCCCGTTTGCAAGCAGAAACTTTCTTACCGATGCAGACCATGCGCCCACTGTCTTAGGCGCAAGATTTTTATTCGCGAGATTTATGATAAATTCTTTATGGATATCATCTGGATTCAGTGTCTGGCTCTTTATTTTGTCGACAAAATCATCCAGATTACCTATTTTCATCGTTTCGATGAAGCAATTGAGGCCTTTCAGATAGGTTTTCTCCGTGTTCTCGCTCCTAGTCAGGAGCTTTAATTCCCCTAGCATCTTTTGTGCAGACTTGAATTGGTATATGTCCTTCATTTCCATGGTTACTATATACCAATTCGAAAATTAATCTTAATTAAATCATCTTATTTGACATTGTTGTCGCATTTTGTTCTATATTCGCACATGTTGCACATCCAAATCGTCTCTTTGTCCTGTTTCGCCTCATCAATCGGCAGGACATCTTTCTTCAGCAGTTCGTGCAATGTCGAAAATCTTTTTAGTATATCCAAGCTGTGCTTTTCATCGTAAGGCACTTCAAAAGATTTGGTGTTCAGGGTATTTTTGTCGACATAAAGCAGTACACCATGATGTATTCCTGTAGCGTGCATGTATAACTGAAGTTGCATTACATGATGCCTGTTAGGTTTTCTTGTCTCCCGCACATCCCTTATGGACTTGACCTCTATGATCATTTTCTTGTCTTCGTCCTTTGCTACAATTACGTCGTCCAATCTCCCCGATATAGTAAAGTCTTTCTGATCCATCTTGAACGGCAGCTCGGCTTCAAGAAATTTTATAGAATTTATATTCTTCTCGCTCTTGAATACCTGCATTATAAACTCATGGAGTATGTTGCCTATCTCAAATAATTTCAATTTATCGGGGTCTGTATCCATCGGATGTTTGTAAGAATACCATACCTTTCTTATGCAATTCCCTATCTCAGACGGATAATACCGTCCAATAGTCTTGGGTTTCCTCTCCCTCTTCAGATGTGCCTCTATAAGCTTGTCAAAGTCTATGATAACATCGCCTACTATATTAGGATAAGTTAAATCAGATAAAGCTGAGCCAGGCAAATTTCCCTGAAGCTCATATAGATAAACTTTTCTGAACATATAAATTTTGAAAAAAATGGCAAATAGATACTTGTTTACTTCAGAATCTGTTACCAATGGGCACCCCGACAAAATTGCGGACCAGATATCGGACGCGATTCTAGATGATCTGATAAGGCAGGATCCCAATTCGAGAGTCGCTGTTGAGACATTGACAACTACAGGATTGATCCTGGTAGCAGGCGAAGTTACAACAAAAGGGTACATAGATGTACAGGGAGTTGTAAGAAGAACTCTCAAAGAGATTGGATACGACAAACCAGAATACGGTTTTAATTATGATGATTGCTCTGTAATAGTTTCTTTGCATGAGCAGAGTCCAGACATAGCCATGGGAGTTAACAGGTCACTTGAAGAGCAGGGCGCAGGCGATCAGGGCCTGATGATGGGATATGCGACAAATGAAACACCTGAATTAATGCCACTTCCAATAATTCTTGCACACAAACTTACGAGAAAATTAATGGAAGTTAGACAATCAGGAGGGATTACTTGGTTGAGGCCTGATGGAAAATCTCAGGTAACAATCGAATATGAAAATGGCAAACCCAAAAGACTACATACAGTAGTTGTTTCTGCGCATCATGCAGATATACCAATAGAAGATGTAAGAAAGGAAATAAAAGAAAAAGTGATCATGCCTGTCTGCAAAGATTGGATGGACGAAAACACAATAATTCATATTAATCCGACTGGAAAATTTGTCAAAGGTGGTCCGCCAGCTGATACAGGGCTGACAGGAAGGAAAATTATTGTCGACACATATGGCGGTGTCGGTTCTCATGGCGGCGGGGCATTTAGCGGAAAAGATCCGTCCAAAGTAGACAGATCAGGAAGTTACATGGCAAGGTATATCGCAAAGAATATTGTTGCAGCAGGGCTTGCTGACAGATGCCAAGTGCAGATAGCATATGCCATCGGCATTGCGCGTCCGGTTTCGATTATGGTCAATACATTTGGGACTGGAAAAATCCCAGACGAAAAACTTTCTGAAATCGTTGATAAAGTCTTTGATATGAGACCAGGAATGATAATAAAAAATCTGAATCTACTTCGCCCCATATACAAAAAGACAGCATCTTACGGGCATTTCGGTCGCGATGAGCCTGAATTTACATGGGAAAAGACAGACAAAATAGAAGAATTGAAACAGCATTCCGTGGTTCTATAGAGTATCATTAAATACTTTCTAAGACAAGTTTCATTACGATGGCAGAAGAAGTGAAGAAATACATCCCGAAAAAAATAAAAGTAAGCATAGTTTCTATAATTGCAGTTCTTTCAGTAGCAGGTTTAATATTATACTTCCAATATTTTGGTATGGTGAGCGCAAAAGCCGGCGACACAGTGTCAGTTGACTATGTAGGTACTCTGGAAAATGGGACAGTTTTTGACACGTCCATGCAATCGGTTGCGGCAGAAAACAACATGTTAGATCCGCAGAGGCCGTATCAACCATTGCAATTCACTATAGGATCCGGTTCACTGATAAAAGGCTTTGACAATGCAATTATCGGCATGAAAGTGGGTGAGACAAAGGACATCAAATTAAATCCAGGAGAAGCTTATGGAGAAATCAAATCAGGTCTCATAGTTTCGGTCAATGCGTCGAGAATACAGACAGAGGGAGAAGAATTGAAAGTAGGAAGTGAAGTCTTCCTGGAAACAGGGGCTACAGGGAAGGTAATAAAAATAGAAAACGGAAACGCGACAATCGATTTTAATCATCCTTTGGCAGGACAAATATTGAATTTCAAAATCACATTAGTAAAAATAGGGAGCAATTAGCTGTATTCCCGCCACCTCCAGTTACAAGTCTTGCATTGGTAGAACCTAGTCGGTGGTTCGTCCCCTCCCCTCGTCTGCTGCATTGTCCATTCGGCCTGGCGCAATTCGTCGCATTTCGGGCACATTATTTGTGTGACTGGAAAAGTATTCTTTTCGATATCGTCAACTATGATTATCTTGTCATTTTCTTCCCCTTTCATGGAGCCTATGAGCAGACTTTCATTGGACTTTACTTTCGTGCCGCATTTGATGCAAAGAAGGAAACTTTCGTTGCTCACAGTCTTCGCTCTTAGGAGGTTCCCGCATTTCTCGCAAAATTTCATAGACACATATTGAGCGTTTCGAGAACTTAAAATCATGTACTGTAAATGCGTGCATAATTAGCTTTATTAAGTAGCCATGCATAGTTAAAAGAAGGTTGATATGGAAGGATATTGTGTAAAGTGCAGGGAAAAAAGGGAAATGAAAGACACTCAAGAGACCGTGACCGATAAGGGAATGAAAATAATGAAAGGCCAATGCACTGTGTGCGGGACTAGGATGGCCAAAATTCTCGGCAAGGCATGATTAAAATATAATCTGGTTTTATGCACCTGATAGTTTGCCGCCAAAGTGTGCACGGACTGTCAATTCCGGTGCAACACTAATATTTTAATCAGCGTTTTCGAATGTAAAGTATAAACTGCTCTGTGAATTTCATGTGGCCGTTCAACATATTTTCAAAAAATAAAAAGGCGGAAAAGGTTATAGAACCGCAAATACATGACAAAGAATCACTGAGGGATAGGC
>CAZYBR010000020.1:0-14123 GCA_964645905.1 uncultured archaeon | reverse complement strand
GCTCCCATAGATGCACCGTATCCAGCACCTAAGCCTGCACCGAGCATCATTCCTACAGGACCGAATGGCATTCCTGCTATTAATCCGAAGAATCCGCCAATGGCGCCAAGTCCTTTATACGGTTCCCTTATTAACAGTTCGTTGCTTCTTTTGTAAGCTCTTCCAGCATAAGCTCCAATGCTTCCCAAATCTTGGACTCTCATATTTACTACCTATGGGTGACAGTATATAAGGATTTCTATCCTACAGTATATAATACCGTATGCAAGAAATGGCAGTCAAATATGTGCTATGGGGCATGATCGGAATCGTGCTTGCAGGGGCAGTGTTTTACGTTTTTGGCGTAGAAATGCCGATATACCTTCTTTTGGCCATAGTGGGACTTCTCGTTTATGCATATTCGCCTAATCTGGTAATGAAATTCGTAGCCGGATATGTGGGAAGGTTCTTCGCCGTGCTTTTCATCATCAGCATGTTCTATTATATCGGCACGAAAGCATTCTTTCCGAGCGACCCGTTTACTTTCAGGTTCTTTTCAACAGGTATAATATTCTCTATAGATTTCTTTAATGCCGTGTCCGACTTCATCGGCAAACTGGTTTTAAAGTTTATTGACATTATAATTTCATGAGACCTCTTGCAAAATTGCTCCAAAGCGAATTAAGCGAAAATGAACTGAAACTTGTACCGAGAAGCTATGATATAGTAGGTTCGGAAGAAAAGGCTGTCGCTGTGATTGAGATTCCCGAAGGGTTGGAGCCTAGAAAGAAAATGATTGCAGAGGCTTTGATGAAGTTAAACAAACATGTGAAGTCTGTATTGGACAAAATATCTGGCAGAAGGGGTATTTTTAGATTGGAAGGCATGGAATTGATTGCAGGCGACAAGAATACAGAAGTTAATCACAGAGAACACGGATATACGCTCAAGCTAAACCCGCAGAAAGTCTTCTTCTCGCCAAGAGAAGCTACCGACAGGATGAGAATTGCGTCTCTAGTCAATCCCGGAGAAATTGTAGCTGTATTTTTTTCTGGCGTATGCCCGTATGCGATAGCAATATGCAAGAAGCAGACTCTAGTGGAGAAAGTATATGCAATCGAAATCAATCCAGACGCACATAGATATGCAGAAGAGAATGTCAGGATAAACAAGCTGGGACATAAAATAGTTTTGATAAACGACGATGTAAAAAAATTCACGGCGAGTTCGAAAATAAAATTCGACAGGATAGTCATGCCGATGGCCATGGACGCTGAGGAATTTCTTGATGGCGCTTTCAAGTTGATAAAAGAGAATGGTGTGATTCATTTCTACACGAATGCAAAGAATGAAGATTTGTATTCTGAAGCAGAGAAAGTTGTAGCAGATTCAGCGAAGAAAAATAAAAAGAAGTTTGTAATAGAAAATAGAATTGAGATGCTCCCTTTCGGGGTTAGAAAAAGTAAGATTTGTCTCGATATCAAAGCAGGGGTCGGATAGCCCGGCAATTCCGCGAGCTTCAGAAGTTCGTGACTTAGTGTCTCCGTGGGTTCAAATCCCACCCCCTGCACTAGATTAAAAAGGACTAAAACAGAATTAATTTGTTATGGCAAGTTTTGAAATCATATCATTGTTTGCATTCATAGCAATTGTAGGGTTGCTGCTGCTCAAAGACAGAAAGAATCTCACCTTCAATTACGGAATAATAGTAAGGCGGTGGACTAGGGGACTGGAATTGATTGACGCATTGGTCAGGGGGCATCGTAAACATATCATTATTTTAGGGAACATTGGCGTAGCGCTTGGAGTTGTCATCGGGATATCGGGCGTAGGCATTCTGATATACCTGACTATGCAAGCGGAGCGCGTGTTCGGACTGGTGCTGCCGACTGCAGGAAACTACCAGATACCGGGACCAGTCTTCTCGGTTCCGTTCTGGTACTGGCTCATAGCTATATTTATCATAGCGGTCACTCATGAGACATTCCATGCTATATTTATAAGATTGGAAAAAGTTCCGGTCAAGAATTATGGGATACTGCTGTTTCTGCTTCTGCCTATAGGTGCATTCGTGGATCCGGATAATGATAAGATCAAGAGACTGGCATTTACCAAGAAGCTCAGGATATTTGCAGCAGGTAGCCTGATAAACATTATTGTGGCGATTGTTGCCGTTCTCGTATTCGCAGGCGGGGTGTTTGCGTTCGGCGGACTTGCAAAAACGTCCGGTGTCATGATAGACTCCATTGCGCCAAATTCTCCGGCTGAAAGCGCGGGTCTTCAAGGTAATATCCATGAAATAAACGGCGAGCCAGTCAAGAGCACGCTTGACTTTGTGTATGCTTTGAACGGTACAAGAGCCGGCGATGAAATAAATATAATTACTGATAAAGGGAGTTACAACCTAGTCTTGGAAAGTAATCCAAAAAATGAGAACAGGACTTATATCGGCGTAAGCATAAGAAATTCTTATCAGTATAATGTGATGGGACTGGCTGGAGACGTGCCGCTTGTGCTTGTGAGATTATTCTTTACCGTAATGTCATTCCTCAACTGGCTCTTTCTCATAAGCAGCGGTGTAGCAGTGGTGAATATGCTCCCTGTGAAACCTTTGGATGGCGGATTGTTTTTTGGCGAGATATTTAACAAGATGTTCGGGACTAGGGGGAATCTGATAATAAATGTGACGAGCATGATAATATTGGCGATGATATTGTTCAATATATTCGGCGTATCTCTGCTGCAACGTTTTATTGGATGATTTCTGTTTTTCTGATTTCGAAATTCCTCAGCGGATAGATTCTTCTGCCTTCCCGTAGAATTTTATTTTTAATCTCATTTGAGAGCATCTTTTCCAAGAACTCGTCCAGTGTCGATTCGACCACTTCCTTTTTCATAACTGCCGCTACAAATTCGCGTATCTTTACAGTTATGCTGCTCTTGACCCTCTTCGAGACGATCACCAAGCCTTTCACACGTATCTTTATCTTGTCGCTGGTCTGTAGATCTTGGACGGAGTCTATTCTTCTGGTCCTGTGCAATACCATTCTCGATATGTAATCCTGCAATATCTCCGAGCCGTAAAATTGGGTGTTTGCCTTGCCGTCAGCAACTGAATTTATTTTTAGTTTCAGTTTCAAATAATATTTGTTGATATCATTTGTGAGCTCAAGTGCGTTGACATTCACAATTTTTCCCATCAGATTCTCTGGGACGGTCGATATAGTCTTGCCTATCTCAACATTATTAAAAAATTTCGGCGCTAAAATAGGGAACCATTGCTTGCCTTTCAGTTTTATTGCCATAACTTACCATTTTTCTACAATCAATCGGGCCTGTTCTGCATCATATCTCCATGCCTTCGGGAGCTTTTCTGTCCTGACATAATATTTAGACAAGCGCCTTATCTTGGACTCCAGATTTTGCAGGCCTCTTCGCGAATGATTGTCTTTTCTATAGTTCTTCATATGCTTTCTCAATTCCACTGCCTTTCGTAAAAGGTACATTAGGTCTTCGGGAAATTCAGGATATAGATTGTTCTCTCTCATCACCTTGTTTATCGGCTTGTTCAAAATGACTGTGGCATCAGGTATCCCATAAGAATCACGCAGTATCGTGCCTATCATTGCCGACGTGTGCTTTTGAGTGGCCAGGTCGATTATAATCTTTTCGATTTCATCTTTCTTCAATTTCGACCATGTAGGCACTGTCTTGAAAGGAGGCCTGTGGCTGCCTGACGCCCCTTTTTTCCCAGAATAGATTCGTGCCATTAATTCACTTCAAAATGTTATAATTTTTAGGTTTATAAAGGATGTTCCCTGTTGGCGTATCTCGCCCTCATTTCTATCTCTTTCAACTGGCTCAAAACCAAGCCGGACTTGTCATATCCTTCACTATAGCCGCTTAGAAAACTTTCCCATGCGTCGTTGAAAATCTCAAAGTGAGTGGATTTCAGGGCTTCCTTGAGCAGCTTCAAGTCGACACCCTTCTCTTCAATCCTTTTGGTGAACTCTCCCAAGCTTATGTCAATGAAATAAATCTCGTGGTCCTTCATTATCATGTTCGATGTTGTAAGGTCGCCGTGTGTTATGTCGTGCGAGTGCAGCTTTCCAACCTGCTTTCCCAACTGGAAACAGACTGCTTTCGCGTCCTCTATGGGAACCGAGTTGAGCAACTCTTTCAATCTCGTCCCTTCTATGTTTTCCATCATTATTTTATAGTTTACCTCATCGACATGCAGTATCCTGGGCGTGGGGATGCCGAGCTTCCTGACTTCGGTTAGCAGCTTCACTTCCTTCCTTGTCCGCAGCTTTCTCAACTCATCGTCCAATTGCTTAATCCTGTAGCTCTTCTTTATCCTTTCCTTCACTATCACAGGCTGGCCGTCAAATTCATCCAGATATATCTTGCTTTCTGCGCCTTGGTACAAAACTTGCATGAATTAAAAGTTATTGTAATCTATTTAAAATAATGATATCTATGAACATCGACTGGAAAGTATACTCGGCTTTGGCAGGAGTGGCGCTGCTGGTACTGATGGCCCTTTTCATCAACAAATTATTCTTCTTTTTGATTATATCATTAGCGACTGTATTAGTCGCCCTAATATTGCGGTTCGGCAAACCGCTCAAATACATGGGTGTCGAATTGATAACTTTGACGACAATGATTGTAGGTGCCGCATACGGGCCTATAATCGGCGGGGTATACGCATTCTCATTCCTCTTGATTCAGCTTGTATTGGGCGATTATTATATAGGGACTTATCTGGTTTGGGTGCTGCCTGAATATGTCCTGTTAGGAGTAATATCTGGTGTCTTTGCAAGCAACCTAAATAGCATAGGCATTGTATTAATCATCGGCTTGAATGTCACGAATCTGATTTTCACATTCCTCAGCGAGAATGAAAGATTTTTCAAAGAACTGCCATATGCGATAGGAAACAGCATGATAAACTCGGTTTTATTCATGCAATTTTTCGCATCAGTGATTAATCTTATCGGCTAGGCGTCCGTAATCCCGTCCTCGGTAACACGGAAGACAGCCTCGCCTTCACGTATGTTAGGAGCGTCAATGACTTTGCATATTCTCGTGCCTTCTTTGCCTCTCCTGAAGTATAGCCTGTACGTGCTCATGTGCCCGAGTATATTCCCACCGACAGGACGTGTCGGATCGCCGAACAACATTGCCGGATCAGACATCACCTGGTTTGTAATGTATACTGCGAGATTGTACGCGTCAGCTAATCTTAATAACTGGTGCAAATGACGATTCAATTTCTGCTGCCGCCCTGCAAGCTCTCCCCTGCCCATGAAGTCTGATCTAAAATGCGATGTGAGAGAATCTACAATTACCAGTTTGATTTTCTTTTCTTCAATCATTTCAGGTGCTTTCTCTATCAATAAGATCTGGTGCTCTGTGTTGAATGCACGTGCGACAAAGATGTTTCTCAGGATTTTTTCAGGCTCTAATTTCATCGCCCTTGCAATTTGGACTATTCTTTCCGGTCTGAACGTATTCTCGGTATCCACAAATAAACATGCCCCATCCAGTCCGCCCTTGTCCTTTGGCAACTGGACTGACACTGCAAGCTGGAATGCCATCTGGCTCTTTCCCGAACCGTACTGACCATAAGCCTCTGTGATTGCCTGGGTCTCTACCCCGCCCCCAAGAAGCTCGTTGAGATTTTTGCTGCCTGTAGTTATTTTTGATACGCTTGTCCTCTTCTCCAGAATCTTATCCGCTGTTTCATATCCTATGTCCAGCTTTTCCCTTATCGTGCTTATTATCTTTGCCGCTGTAGCTTCGCCTATCTCTGCTATGTTGGCAAGCTCTGTAGGAGATGATACTGCAATGACCATCGGATCAGAATATCCCAGATTCTTCAATTTTTCAGCGGTCTTCTCACCCACTCCAGGAATATCTTCTATAACAATTTCTTTCTTACCCAACCAGAGCACCAACCATAGATTCTATGTCAACGGCTAATCTTTTACTCTCTTCCAAAGGATTTATAGGTTTAAAGTCATTGACCACTAATTCCAGCCTGTCGAACAATTTATTTTTCTTGACCTTGCCTGTCAATATAAGGTCTCGTCCTAGGACTTTTTTGTTTATCAATTTGAAACGCTCGTCATAATTTAATTCATACAGTTCATTTGATTTTATGCCGACTATTTTCTCTGCAGTATCTCTGAATAGAACACATCTCAAGTCGCCTGTTCCGTCATCAAGAACGAAAGACAATACTAGAGCATGGTTAGGCACTACATCACCATGCTCCACACACCTGCTATTTTCAACTTTGCTGCCGCACATGGGGCACACATCGAACAAAAAGTTGCCTTTGAATATTTGCACGACAGTTCCGCTTATTTCAAAGTCGCCGCCGGAAGTTATATCAGAGATGCTGGCTCTTTCAATTGTTAAATTGAGGGACATTTTTATCAAATTGTCCACTGGTGGCAGTTCGACGTAATCTTCGAGCGGGCCTATGGCACCGAATTTGCCTAATGATATTTCCACTTCGCCGAATGTGTTCTCCCTAGCGAAACCGTTGTTGACCTGCACGATGTCACCGATAGAAACCGTGGTTTCTTCCAATAATTTCACCTGATCGTCCCACAGAGGGATCCTCAGGAATCCTGTATTGTCCCCTATGAAAACATTCGCGACTCTTCCGGAACTTCCATTTGATTTTGTGAACTCGTTGATCTTGGATATTTTGAATATCCTGCCTATAACATTTACGCTTCTCATTCCCGGCGAGATGTTTCTGATTGGCATCCGAATTATTGAATTTTCTGTCAAGTTGACACCGAGCTCTTTTGCGACAAGGTATATTGCGCCTTCCTTGGTTATTAAACTCCCCATTTCAGAATGCTTCTTGTCAACAAGATTTAGTATATCATCCTTTTTAACACCTGATTTGCTTTCAAATTCAGATACAAGAAAATCAAAATCCATGAATTGGTTTAAATTTCTATTTATTTATTCCTTGAAAGCCTGATATCTTCGCCGATAAGAGTTTTTCTGCCGGCATGCTTTGCCAATGCTACTGCCTCTTTCGCAACGCTCATCAATCTCTCTTCCATGACTATGGCAAACTCTTCGAGCGCCTCTTGAGAGACTCTTTTCGCACCGACCTTTTTTAAAATTCTCTCGAAGGGCAGTCTTGGAAGTATATTGGCCATAATTAAAATTATCGTAGATAATATAAAGGCTTTTAATTACTGTTTATCCTCAGTAACATCCCTTGCCAGCCATGTGAAAATCAATGCCACAGTCGAAAGGAAACTGATCAATGCTCCTGCCATCGATAAAATGACGGGAAGACCTTTCGTAGTTATCACAGTCAGACCTATACCGAATGAGAGAATCGCTGCGCCTACGAAAATAAGCAGGATGCAATAGTTCTCAACCGTCTCCAGCTTGTCTTTCCCTTTTAATTTTGCATGTAGCATGTTATCAAATCTTTCCTTTAATGAAGGTTAAATCTTAGCTTTATAAATTTTAACCTCTTGGTTGGAAAATACCAATTCGAAATCATTCAGGCCTCTTCCATTAAAGAAAAACATTTTTGTGAAAACCGAGTCCCTGACGCTCGAGTCCATGAATATTATGGCTCGGAAACTCGGGTCTATCCAAATCATGCCGTCAAAAGAATTGCTGGTGCTTGCATGGGAAGTCTGTTCGAGACCGTTTTGATAAAATACAACATCACTTACCAATACATTCCGCACGCCTTGTGATGGCACGTTAATGACGGACAACAGATCCGTGTTGTTCTGCAATAATGTAACTGTCATGAAATCATTGGAATAAATTGGCAGTCCGGAATTGTCCGTATTTGTAAATGGAATCTGGATGAAATTTCTTCCTTGGCACAATTGATTAACGTCTCTAATACCTGACTTCCATCTTTCCATGTTGAAACTGCCGAAGCAGCTCATCCAGAAATATTTCCCAATGAGGTCATTCGTAGCCAATACGTAGACTTCTTTTGTATCCTTACATGCTTCTGCTGGCATTTTGTCTCCGAATTTCTCTCTTGCTGTGTTGCATTGTTCATCAGTCAAGTGTATGTACTTTTTGAGTATCTGTATAGACTCCGATTCATTGTTAGTAGACATCAATCTACCCATATCTCTTATTCGGACATTATGATTGTAAGGCGTGCAAACACCGCAGTGTGCACCATCTGCATGGACTTTCAATCCAGTATATCCAGCGATTATGTGCCCTGGATCCCACCACGTTGACACTAGAGAATCCTTGTCTGCATTGGTTTTGAGCCAGTCCAAGGCATCATACCAATTGTTACTGACAGACAATCCACCAGAAGCGTATCCTACTTTCATCCCTGTGCTAATGAAAATAACCAGGAAAATCAACAGGACGCCATAGATGCTCGATGTTAATAACATATTTCTATTTTTCAAAAGCTCGGAAAGATTTGCTAGCACATAAGCGGCTACTAGTGACGTGGCTATCGAAAAGAATAATGCGAATCTTACACCTGTAGATATCAAATAGAATGTTATCAAAGTCCATATGACAATTGAAATCTCGAAAAATGTAATTTTTTGTCTCTTGTAAAATTTGTAAACAAGCAAAGGGAATAGTGTAAAGAATGTCAACATAGTTGGAAGCATTCCTATACGATCTGCAATAGTTAGGAAGCCTTGCTTAGTGAAGATGTTTATCCTCTGCAATTCTGCTACAGATATGTTGACGATGAGCGGTTCGCCTGCTATCCCTGTGAATCCCAAGCCGCCGAGCAAAGTGTGGAACATCGTGGTAAATCCAAGCATAAAACCGATGACATTTATGGCGGCTATAGTAATCAGCAGAGGCACAGCTATTGGCTTGGTCTCATGAAACGCATGTTTCCAATTAAACTCTAATTTTCGTTGATGCACTGCATTTTCGAAAATCCTGTAAAAGAAAATTGCCGGTATCGCAACAGTCATGATTATAGAAGGCAACCATCCTCCTCCCCAGTTGAAAATGAAGAGTAAATTAGAAATTATCGCGAACAGGTAGAAAGGAAGGGATTTCCACTTTTTATGTGCATGCTGAATCAGCAAAAAGAAAGAGAAAAACGTTAAAATCGTATAGAAAACCGCCAGTGCGTCTGAATCACTATAGCCGGCCATGCTAACTCCGATGAATGTGGGTGCCAATGTGGCGAATAATCCTAAAGCTAATCCGGCTATCCAGTTCTTGAAAATGAAGATACCGAATAGGAATGAAACCACAACTGTTAGACCGGCCATTATAAGGGGCGATATTTTTGCAATATCTACCAGGGTCGTTGCAGGTGAAACGCCGTTAATTATTTTATACAAGTATGCAATCGTATAAGGCCAGCCTTGGAATGGCTCTGTAGGCCTGCCTGGAGGATAATAGCTCAATGTATCCCATTCAGGGACGTTATAATCATTTTCCACTATTGTTTCCGCATGCCTGAAAAACCACCATGGATCGTAATCAAGAACTGTTGGGGAGTCTAAAGTACCTGACCTGACATAGATTGCTAAAAACACCACAACTATTAAGCCCAATAAAGATGCGAGACCAATCAATGCTTTCGATCTGTCCATTAAAACACTATCTCATTTAACTTTCTTAAAGCTATAAAATTATTTCGGAGCTTCATTAATCGAAGTTATCTCCCCGTAACGAATCACGATGTCTCCTGCACTCGGCACTTTTACCTTGCCGATTATTATGTCCTTTATCACATTGGCCACAAACTTCGGATCTTGCTGCTTGCTTGCTTCATCAACATCAAAAATTTTGGCTCGCATTTGGGTATTCATGCCTCCAGGACATACTGTTATGCAATAAACTCCTGTACCTTCCAATTCCTTTGCAACTGACTGTGCCAGTCCAACCACTGCGAATTTGCTAGCGGAGTATGCTGCGAGATTTGGGATGCCTCTTTTTCCTGACATTGATGAAACATTAATAATACTGCCTTCATTTTGTTTTCTCATTATAGGGACGACTCTTTTAAGAAAATAGAAAATAGAATAGACGTTGATTTTGAAATTATTTTCGAATTCGTCTTCTGTGATGTTCTCCACATGCTGCCATTTATCCACGTATCCTGCATTGTTGATCAAAATATCAATCCGTTTGTGCCGTTTTACTATTTGTTTTATGAATTTCTCCACTTGAAATTTGTTAGTAACGTCGACTGCAAAATATTCACAAGCTCCACCTTGGTCAGTAATCTCATTGCAGACTTTTGACAAGTCATTTTTATGGCGTGAACATATGATGACCTTGCCGCCCTCTTTGGCAAGAATTAGAGCGAGTTCTTTTCCTAAACCCCTTCCGCCACCTGTTATAACAACAACTTTATTTTTCAAGGACATGAATCTATCTTTTAAAGTTTTCTTTCGATAAGTATTAATATGCCCCTAGAAACAGTGAAGAAAATAAAACCAGCGTTCTCTGACGAGAGGGGTGATATATCAAACATACTTGAAGAGCCTATCAGCCATGTTGCAATAATAACATCGAAGGCGGGAGCGATAAGAGCAAACCATTATCACCCTGAGCAGATACAATACGTCTATCTTGTGAGCGGGAAATATGAGAGTGTCTCCATGGATATAGAAAAAGGGGATGGGAAAAAGGAATTGATAATAGTTGAACCTGGTGATTTGGTTATTACACCGCCGATGGTTGCGCATGCGATGAGGTTTCTAGAAGATTCTGTATTTCTAAATTTGACGACAGGGCATCGTGATTCTGACGAATATAAAGAGCATACGATTAAATTCAAAGTAATCTAACGTTTAACCAATTCATCATAAATTTTAATCATTTTTTTGGTGAACTTGTTCCAATCATATTCCTTAGCTTTCTTTAAATTTTCCGTTTTCATTTTCCCTACAAGCTTTGGATTTTTATGCAAACGGCTTATGGCATTAACTATGTCATCCTTGCTACGAGATTTTATTTTTATTCCAGAATAGTTGAGTGGCACTGTGGAAACGACGGCGCATCCAGATGCCATTGCCTCTGTGTTGACCAAACCAAAGTCGTCGGATATTGAAGGCAGGCAGAATATCGGGGCTTTAGCGTACAGATCGTATAAAGGCTGGCCGGTTTGATGTCCTAAAAATTCCACGTTTGGCGGTGCGACAGATTCCAAATATTGGCGCAATTCGCCATCACCTGCAAGTTTAATTTTGACGTCTGGCAGTTCTTTCGCAGCTTCTATTAAATATTCCACACCTTTCTGTTTAGCAAGTCTGCCTACGAAAAGCACGTAATCTTCTTTTTTACCACAGTAGTAAGATTTGTGGTCAACGCCGGGCAACACGACTTCTGTAATCTTTCGTGGCATGCCAGACTCTAATGCTTTGGATCGCGAGAACTCGCTGAAAAATATTACCTTATCATAATTGTGGAAAAGCTGCATCTTTTCGCCCCATTTGGAAATGGTTCCGAGAATCGGACCTCTCATCTCATTCCATATATCCCTGTGAAGCCCCATCACAAAATTAGTCACGGGTTTTTTCAGCATCTTAGCTGCTACATAAGATGGCAGGCATGCATTGTACGTAACTGTTTGTATGAGGTCTGCGTCTTTAGCGTGCTTGATGATCTGCGGCAACGCTAGATTCATCAAGAATCTGTTTATAGGTATCCTGATTGTTGGCACGCCTTCGTATTCCCTTATTTTCGGGTTGCCTGTCGTAAGGACTCTGATGTCAAAACCTTTGTCCCTCAATCTCCAGAGGAATTCCCATAATATCCTTTCTCCTCCGCCGAATTTTTCAGGGGGGAATATCTCGTGGGTCACAAGAATCTTCATATCAATCATTTCAAATCCGACAATAAAACAATTATAACTTCGGATATTACACTAGTATAAATGTTACCTTAATAAGGATTATTCTGACATTTTAAATTCAATTGTTTGATATCGTCATACTGTTGTCGTTCTCATTGGATTCCACGATTGAGTTTGTCGGGTCTGCAGTCGCTGTGACATTATGCAGCCCGCCTGTGGTGTAGCTGTATCTGACATAGACGAATGCCTTCTTGCCCACGTCCAATGTAATAGGAGCCGTTCCGTTCACACCAGCCTCATTCGTGACGGTCATGTTCCAGTACAAATTGCTTGCAGAAGTCGTGCCGTTGTTCTCTATGAAGAACTCGAACGTCCTTTCTGAGCCGGAGCTGTTGAGGATGGTGAAGTTGGTGAGCTTGAGGTTCGGCCCTGATATGCTTATTGATACATTCTGTTCGTTGCTGCCTGCATAATCGCTTGTAGCGTAGGCCGTGGCCATGTGATTGCCTCCAGCACTATACGTGTACGAAGCATATACAAACGCCTCCTCGTATGGCTTGATAGTGATGTTTACGGTGCTGTTTATTATGATCTCTCCTGTCTCTATCTTCCAGCCGACATCTGTGAGAGTCCTGTTCTCGCTGTTGAAGATGCGGAATTCGAATGTCACATCTAAATTGCTGGTGTTCAGCGTCTGGAAGCTGGTCACGACCAAATCATTGTATGCTGACAAGACTGCCTTCAACGCGTCTACTCTTGGGAATGTTAATCCTGTCCCAGGGTCGTATATAGGTCTGCCGGTTTCCTTCAGCAGATTTTCTATTTCTGCCGGTGCCAAGCTACTGTTGGCTTGCTTCATTAAGGCCGCCACGCCTGCGACATAGGGGACTGCCATAGAGGTACCCGATTTTACTCCATAAGTTGGTGCACTACTCCCTACAGCAGTAATATTAGTCGAGTTAATGATAGTACCAGGAGCTACTAAATCTGTAATATTGTTTCTATTAGCGTAATCTGTATCTATAATATCACCTTTAGTTGTAGCACTAACCGATGTAATATTTGAACCACATGCAGGAGAACCTATACTACTAATGCTTCCACTATTTCCAGATGATGCTATAGTCAAGATACCATAAGTTCTTGCGTTATTCGCGGCGTTAACAATAGTGTCTACTCCATCACAAGTAGAATTATATAAGCCACTTCCTAGACTCAGACTTAGAACTTTTATATTGTAAGTGTTTCTATTATCTATGCACCATTCTATTCCTTGTCTTATATTCGTTTCAGTCCCCGTTTTATTCCAGTCCAATGATTTGACAGCAGCTATATTAGATTCAGGGGCAATACCTTTTTTACTACCATTTGCAGTTATTATTCCAGCCACGTGAGTTCCATGACCATTGTCGTCCATAGGATCACTATCAAGAGGATCAACAAAATCCTCACCTGCGACTACTTTACACCCGCTTCCAAAACACCCACCTAAATCAGAATGCGTGTAATTAACACCAGTATCAACTACACAGACTGTTATATTAAAGCCTGTAATATTTCTGTTATTAAGTTGAAGTAACCAAGAGTCATCAGCATTTATTAAAGGTACTGAATCTTGTAGACTTCCCGAAAAGGTGTGTACTATTGTTATTTTTTGTATATGAAGATTATTTTTCAACTTCTCTAAACCCACTAAGGTAATGTTACCGTGGATTGTATAAGGAGGATATGTTCTAAATACAGTGTCTATTTTTAGATCATCGAGACTAAAAATCGATAATAAATTATCGATATTATCTTTATCATCAACCCAAAGCACAACCTGTGCATGACCTTGAGAAATAATCTGTTTATTTATAATTTCCTTTTCTGCAATTGTTACATTATTATTTTGAATTTCGATAAGAATTTTTTCTATTTATTTAGACTTTGTCTCATTTACAATATTTATCTCTGTGGAAAATTCAGAATTTTGATTTTCTTTCTGAAGTTGAATTTCAGACATATTGACAAAAAAGAGAATACTTATGACAATGATCCCTAAGATTATTGGTATCCCTAAATTCATTCGCACTCACCATCAAACATCTTAGTCATGCAATCACGCGGTCTCGTTTATGAACTTGGATATCCTCGTGACAATCTGCTGCGTAGATAATCCTTCATTTTCATTTATCTCGTGCACAAAAAGCACAGGTGTCATATTTGCAATAGCTGACGGCGAGTCTGTGCCGTTGATATAGTTGAACAGCCATCTCTTCACGCCTGTCTCGTTCGCGGTGACAATGTCGAATGTCTTGAGCGACTGACTGGTGCTGTTTCTTATGTA
>CAZYBR010000019.1:0-14896 GCA_964645905.1 uncultured archaeon | reverse complement strand
CGTCAGGATTCTCGCGCAGATTTATGTCCAGAAAGTTCTCAATCCTCTCGACCAATTTCTCATCGGGTTTGAATTTCTGGTCCTCGATTCTTTTTATGACAGACTCCTTCTCGTTAATCTTCCTTGCAAAATCATAGCGCGTCAGTCCTTTGTCTTCCCTTATCTTGACTATCACCTTGCCGTATTCGGGAATCAGCTGCAGGTCTATGCTGCCCAGATCAGAAACATTTATCGTCTTTTTGACAGCATTATAAGTGTTTTGCGGGTCGTCGGCCTTTGTACCAAATTTGGAGCACCTGTCGCAGACATCTATTATGGCACCTTCGATTCTGGCCGGCGACAATTTAGGAAACTCTTTACCGCAACATGCGCATTCAGACGTAACATCATCCCTTCAACAAAGCATCTACTGAATCTATATAAGCATTTATATATAAACTTTTTTGTATGAGTGGTCTACGGATTGCGGCATAACCTATTTACTTTACTATCCCTAATTCTAAAAATCGGCATTGTGGTTTAATGGTTAAAGAAGTCAAAGGCCAGTACAGTCCAAAGGAATTGGAGACTAGGATCAGGGAATATTGGGAATCGAACAGGATACCGAACAAACTGACAAGTTTTGATGCAAAGAAAAAGAAAAAGTTCTATCTGTTGGACGGGCCTCCATATGCAAATAATGTCGCGCATGTAGGCCATGTCAAAACTACGACATTAAAGGACATATGGAGCAAGTTCAAGCTTCTGCAAGGATTCGCGTCTTGGTTCCAGCCCGGGTTCGACATGCATGGCCTGCCTATAGAGAACATGGTAGAAAAAAAATTGGGGATAAAAGACAAACAAGACATCGAGATGATGGGTGTCGAGAAGTTCATTGAGGAATGCAAAAGATTCGCAACAGGGAACGAAGAAAAATGGCTTGACATGTACAGGCAGTTGGGCGCATGGCGCGGATATCTGGAACCTTACATCACTTTCAAGAATTATTACATAGAATCCGGCTGGTGGACTGTAAAGCAATTGTTTGACAGGGGCATGCTCGTAATGGGCGACAAGCCGATTTATTGGTGCCCCCATTGCGAGACTGCGCTGTCTGGCTATGAAGTGAGCGACAATTACGCTGACGTGAAAGACCCTTCTATATATGTCAAGTTTCCTCTGGTCGGGAAAGAAAATGAGCATATAATAATTTTCACGACAACTCCATGGACACTGATTTCAAACGTTGCGATCGCAGTCAATCCGAAAGAATATTATCTGAAAGTGAAAGTAGGGAATGAGATTCTGATAATTGCTGAAAAACGTGCGGAAGCTGTCTTTAAGGACTTGCTTAAGACGGAGTATGAGATTGTTGAAAAGGTATTGGGCAAGAAGCTTGAAGGAATAAAATACAGGCCTTTGTTTGATGTCCCAGTGCAAAATAAAATTAAAAATAATCCTAATGCGCATAGAATAATCCTTTCGATTCCAGTTTTGGTCAAGAAATCCTTCAAGCACAAATTCAAGGAAGAGAAAGAAACGAAAGATGAAAACGTGGAGGAGTTCGTAACAATGGACGAAGGCTCTGGTGCGGTGCATACAGCTCCCGGACATGGGCCAACTGACCACATGATGGGGCTGCACTACAATCTTCCTGTCATTTCACCGGTCAACGAACAGGGCAGATATACGGAAGATGCGGGAGAATTCAATGGGATTTTTGTAAAAGACGCGGACAAGATGATAGCTGAGAAATTAGAAAAGAAAAATCTATTATTGCATTTCGGGTGGGTCACGCATTCATACCCACTGTGCTGGAGATGCAAGTCAGCGCTGGTTTTCCGTATAAGCAAGCAGTGGTTCTTCAAAGTAGACAAGATAAAAGAAAAAATGCTCAAGGAGAACGATAAAGTGAAATGGCTGCCAGAATTTGGCAAGGAGAGATTTCATAATTGGCTCGAGGATGCTTCAGACTGGTGCATATCGCAGCAAAGGTACTGGGGGATTCCGTTGCCAGTTTGGATATGCCAGAAATGCGGCGACATAGATGTCATTGAAAGTTCTGATGAATTAAGCAAACGTTCGTTGAAAAAGCTGAAGAAAGATATTGATCTTCATAAGCATGTTGTCGACAAGATTGAAATAAAATGCGAGAACTGCAAAGCGTCCATGAAGCGCGTGCCGGATACGATGAACGTATGGTTCGATTCGGGCATAGCGCCATGGGCGTCTTTAGGATATCCGTACCAGAATAAAGAGCTATTTGAAAAATTATGGCCGGTTGACTTGGTCGATGAAAGCCAAGACCAGATACGCGGCTGGTTCTACTCATTGATGTTCTGCGGTGTAGCTACGTTTGGAACAGCGCCATACAAGTCTGTAGCATTGAACGGGTGGGTTCTCGATGAGAAAGGAGAAAAGATGAGCAAGTCCATGGGAAATGTCGTATGGGCGAAAGACGGCATTGATAAACTGGGCGCTGATGTAATGAGATTATATTATTGTTGGGAGGTTGCACCATGGGAAGTGCAGAACTTTAGCCTCAAGACTGCAGACGAGATTAAAAAAACGTTGAATATTTTATGGAATTCGTATTCATTCTTCACGACTTATGTCGATAAAGACTTTAAAAAGTCGCTGAAAAATCTGAGAATAGAAGACAAATGGATCTTGTCAAAACTCAACTCATTAATACAAGATGTGACGACTCATTTCGAGAATTTCGAATTTCATAATGCTGGAAGAAAGATTGTGGATTTTGTTGTAGGAGACCTGAGCAGATTCTACATCAAACTTATACGGGATAGGGTATGGGTCAGCGAAACAGGCACAGATAAAACATCTGCATTATCCGTCTTGCATGATTGCCTATTGACTGTCTCGGAGCTGCTGTCACCTATAACACCATTTCTCTCGGAAGACATCTACCAGAACTTGGATGGAAAAAAGAAATCAATCTTCATGATAGAATGGCCGAAAGCGAACAAAGCTCTTATCGACAAAGAGCTTGAAGATGAGATGGAGATTACAAAGGAGATAATAGAAGCCTGTTTATCAGCTAGGCAGTTGGCTGGAATAAAATTAAGATGGCCGATAGCAGAAGTGCTGATTGAAACGAAAGAGGATAATATAGCGAAAGTTTTGAGGAAGTTGGACGGCGTCTTATTGTTTGTCTGCAATTCAAAATCGATAGGCGTAACGAAGAAATCTCCAGGCGACGGATTCGCAGAGGTGCAATTCAAGCACGGAAAATTATATGTGAATAAAAAACTTGATGGGGAATTGTTAGAAGAAGCGCTTGTAAAGGAGCTTACTAGAGAAGTGCAGAATCTGAGGAAGGGCAACAAGTTCAATGTAAAGGAATATATTTTCTTGTCTATCAAGTCTGACAAATCTACCGAGGATGCTATAACCAAATATCTTGATGCGATTAAAAAGGAAGTCGGTGCTAAGAAGATATCTATAGGGACGCTGAAAGGAAGCTTTGCAGGCAAACTGACTTTTGAAGAAAAACTGATCGAAATTGCTTTTGATAGAGCCTAATCAAACTGGAGCATCCAAGAAGGTACTGATGCTGGTTAGTTTACTCATTTCTGTCTCTGGCCTGCTGACAATTTATTTTGCATCAGCGATGATAGAACCAAGGAAAGTATCATTAAGCGACATAACTGCAGACATGGAAGGACGAAAAATAAGTACGATGGGGTATGTTGCCGAAAAGAAAAATCATCCTGACGGGCACTTGTTCCTAACAATTTCAGATAACCATAATGAGATAGATGTTCCCCTCTTTTCCCAGTATTTGAAAGCACTGAACGGCACAATAGGCAAAACGGAAGAAGATTTCCATGTAGGCGGCAGAATAGCTGTTAGAGGCGTCCTAGAAATTTACAAAAACAATTTCCAGATTATACCCAGGAATATTGATGATGTCATAATCTTGGTGGACGATGATTCTTGAGACTATCCTCTTCAGTTTGTTGGGAATCGCAGGCGGCGTGATATTAGGACTTTTACCTGGCTTGCACTTGAACAACATACTGCCGTTCTTGCTATTGCTTTCGCCTTTAATTAATTCCCCGTATTATCTTGTAGTTTTGATAGTTTCACTGGCGATATCTCAAATATTCGCAAGTTTCATCCCTTCTATATTTCTGGGAAGCCCGGATGCAGAAAATACCAGCTTGTCAGTACTGCCCGGTCATTTGATGCTGTTAACTGGAAGAGGTTATGAAGCTATCCGTCTTACAGTCATCGGTGGAATTGGGTCACTGGTAGGGAGTATTGCAGCTGTTTTATTTCTTGGGAATTATTTTACTTCTCTTTACAATATCACGCGCCCGTATATAGCATACGCACTCGTTGGTGTATTGGTCCTGATGCTCCTCTCGGAAAAACGCTTGAAGAAGATTTTATATGCCGGCTTAATTGTATGCCTTTCAGGCTTACTGGGGGTTTTAGTTCTTAATTCTTCTCTTGTTCCACAGCAGAATGCGCTATTCCCGACATTTACAGGATTGTTTGCCATTAGTACGCTTCTGGCATCTATAGCTCAAAAGTCGGTGATACCGGAACAACATTTTGATAATATATTGAATACGTCCAGGTTCAACATATCAAAGTCGATAGCTCTTGGTGTCATCGCCGGCATCCTGGTCGGCCTTTTACCTGCAGTCGGGGTTTCACAAGCAGCCGCATTCATGCAATATTTCGGCGGGTTGGGTGATGCAAGGACATTTTTAGTGACGCTATCCGGGATCAACACTGCAAATGAAATTGTCTCATTAAATTCTTTGTATCTGATTTCCAATCCTAGATCTGGCGCTTCTGTCGCTATAGAAAAAATATTTCCAGAGATAAGTTTTTATGACACACTTCTGTTCATGGGAGTTGCTCTATTCGCTTCTGGAATAGTGATTCCGATAATACTGTATCTTGGCAAGATGATACCAAAACTTCTAGTTAAGGTGAATTATACTCTCCTGTCCATGGCCGTGATAGTTTTCCTTGTTGTTTTAATTTCGGCCACGACGGGGTTTTATGGCATACTGATCGGTATTACAGCGACTGGTATAGGGCTGCTATGCAATTATCTGGGTGTCAAACGAAGTACTTGTATGAGCGTATTGCTAGTCCCAAGCATACTATTCTTCTCAGGAATGAGCCCGGCAATCTTTACTTTACTGGGAATTTAATCGAACCGTAAGAACGCATATTAAATTTAATGGGCAATAGAGAAATATGGTTTCGAAGGTAAAAGCAGAAAAATCCCGAATAACGTTCGATTACATACGGTCGAAATATTTCGAATTTTTCAAGAAACGCGGGCATACGATTATCCCGTCGTCGTCTCTGGTGCCGGAGAACGATCCGACAACTCTTTTCACAGGATCTGGTATGCAGCCTCTTCTTCCTTATCTTTTGGGGCAGCCACATCCATTAGGCAAGCGTTTATGCAATTCACAAAAGTCATTTAGAGCCGAAGATATAATGCAAGTGGGCGACAACCGCCATACAACATTCTTCGAAATGCTGGGCAACTGGTCTCTGGGCGACTACTTCAAAAAAGAGCAGCTGCCATGGTCCTTTGGATTCTTGGTAGATGAACTGAAATTAGACCCGAAGAAGCTTTATGTGACCGTGTTCTCGGGGGACAAGGAAAATAAATTATCGAAAGACAATGAATCAATTGAAATATGGAAAAAGATTTTCGCCGAAAAGGGAATTGACGCGAAAGCAGTGGACTTGGGAACCGTTGAGAATGGACATAAATTGGGCATGCAAGGCGGGAGAATCTTTGCATACGGAACGAAGAAGAACTGGTGGAGCCGGTCGGGCGCTCCAGAAAAAATGCCCGTTGGGGAACCTGGCGGACCGGACTCGGAAGTATTTTACGAATTTGCCAGTGTTGGCCACGATATGAAATTCGGCAAGCATTGCCATCCGAACTGCGATTGTGGGAGATTCCTAGAGATAGAGAATTCTGTTTTCATGGAATACAAGAAGTCTGCAGACGGAAAATTTGAAAAGCTCCCACAAAAAAATGTTGATTTCGGAGGCGGCTTGGAAAGGATAGCTGCGGCAATGGCGGATGACCCGGACATTTTCAAGAGCAATGTGTTTCAATCTCTTTTCGACGACATAAGAATCCGGCACGGGTGGGATTACAACGATGCGACAGAGAAGGGAAAGCGGGCAATGCGGATTATGGCCGATCATTTGCGTGCGGCAGTTTTCATGCTCGGGGATGGAGTACTTCCTTCAAACAAAGAGCAGGGATATATCTTGAGGAGATTAATACGCAGGGCCATTTTCAATGCGAACGAATTTAATTCACAAACTTCCGACATGCACCTGTTGCTTGAAACAATCATCTCTGCATACAAGGTGTCGCATCCTAATCTTTATGAAGATGCTTCGAAAATAAAGGGAGAATTCAGGCTTGAAGAAGAAAGGTTCGGGAAGATGTTGAAGAATGGATTGAGGATATACAATGCGCTTGGAAAAAAGATTACAGGGGAAGATGCATTCATTTTGTTCACAAGCCACGGATTTCCAATCGAGCTTACGCAGGAACTCGCAGAACGCGACGGGAAGACAGTTGACATAAAAGGGTTCGAGGAAAGGATGAGGAAGCACCAGGAACTTTCCAGAACTGCTTCTGCAGGAAGATTCAAGGGAGGCTTAGCAGATGCTTCACAGCAGACTACCAGATTGCACACTGCTCACCATCTCCTTTTGGCAGCATTGAGAAAAATACTGGGAGAGCATGTCCATCAACGCGGCAGCAATATCACAGCAGAGAGACTGAGGATAGACTTTTCACATCCTTCTAAGATGACTGATGAAGAATTGAAGAAAGTGGAGAATCTTGTGAATCAGAAAATCAAGGAGAATATAAATATGGTCAGAAGAGAGATGCCGAGAGAGGAAGCCATGCGCATCGGTGCGGAAATGGAATTTGGCGTGAAATATGGCGATGTTGCTTCTGTATATTTCGCCGAGGACAGGAAAGGAAATGTTTTCAGCAAGGAATTTTGTGGGGGGCCGCATGTGAAGAGCACTGGTGAGCTTGGGACATTCAAGATAATGAAAGAAGAATCTGTTGCGGCGGGCGTTCGCAGAATTCGTGGTATATTGCAATGAATGAAAGATAATTATGTCGGTAGAATTTGTCGATGTCGTAGACAGTAATGATGTTCCTACAGGGGAAAAGAAGGATAAAAACAAGGTCCATAGGGATGGGGATTGGCACCGGATCTCCCATGTTTGGCTCGTCACCCCAAAGGGGGATGTGATATGCCAGAAAAGATCTAAAACAAAGCAGTATCTTCCGAATGTGTGGGACGTTATACATGGTGGTCATGTCAAAGCCGGCAGCAATTATATTAAGGCTGCTGTGGAGGAACTGAAAGAAGAAATAAACCTGAAGGCGGACCCGAAGAAGCTAATCGACATAGGAAAATACAAAACCGACAATGTAATTGGGAAAGACGCTATTCGCGACATATGCCAAGCATTCTTGCTTATATATAATGGGAAAATAGAAGACCTAGAAATCGATAACGACGAGGTATCAGAACTGAAATCGTTCCATGTAGATGAGCTTCACAAATTGGTTCACGACCCGAAGAACAGGAAATTATTTCTACCAGGAGTCATACAGACATATTTCGATACAGCCATAGAAAAAATAAAGGACCGCATGGGATTATAATTATTTAGATTTCAGGTTGTGGTCCACTAGCTTGACTTCGATCTCAGCCAATTCACGGAGCAAGCCTGAGTATGCAGTCTTCAAATCTTCTTCCGACATTTCCTGCTGATAATATTTCTGCTTCAGATTGAATATGATCTGCTTTATTTCCTCCTCTCGCTTCTTCAAGTTGCTTGTTTCCATGCTCTTCTCATAGAAGACCCATACGACGCCGATAGAAAGGAATACAGCTCCTGCAGCCACGGTTATGAGTATCAACGGGGAGGCCGACACGTCCAGCCATATCCTGAACAAATGCGACAGTCCTATAAAGTTGATGCCAAGCGCCAATGTAAAAAGACTGAAAGATACGCCCCTTGTAGAAAGGTTCATTGTCTTGCCGAAATAAAATATAGTATATGTGGCGATTGTCAGGCCGGCAAAGGCAAGCAAATTAATGAGATCTGCCAAGTTGTACTCAAAAACCATATTATTAATCCTACTTTTTCAGGCTTAAGTTGCTTGGAACGCGCATGTGACAGGTGGACTGACCATCAGCTTGCACAAGGAACTGAAGATCCCGGTTTCGTTCGCGTCGACCAAAGTATCCTGTCCGTAACCGCTGGTGATGGTTATAATCGATGTGTTCAAACTGCTGTCCACCAGCTCCTCCAAAAATATCTTTCCGTATATGTCATGGGTCGTCGGCTTGTCTAGATTGGTCGGGTTGTAACTGTACGCATAACTTTCCAGGATAGATTTTTGATTGATACAATTGTGGCAGTTGCTGTTGTACTTGAGACTGATTATAGTCGCTCCAGCCTGCATCAATACGGCCCCTATGTTAGGATCTAGTTCGTAGTTGATTATATTTGATGTAGGCAGCTTCGCTGTGGACTGCTTCAAGTTTGAACCTTGCAGACTGGGGCCGACGAATATGCTTAGTGCCATGATGCCTATCATGAACAAACCGAATGTGATTACCATTATCTTAGGGCTTGCTTTTTTCAGATTCATAAACATTAATTTTAAGCTTTACTTATTTATAGTATGGTACTTGAAAACCTGATAACCATTAGGGAGGCTGTAAGGCATCCGATATGGGTGTTCGTCATAGGTGCCTTTGTCTCAATCGCCAGCCTTCTCATATCCTTCCTCGTGTTCCCAGAATCTGTAGGACTGTTCACTGTAGTGTTAATCACTTTTATCATGACGCCTTTCATGGTGAATCTTATAACTTACGAGACATACATGACTGAGTTTGAAATTAAAAGGAAAATAGTGCAGAGTTTTTTTGAAAGGCATCAGGATATTCTTCTAGTTTACAGCGCGCTTTTCTCTGGGATGATTGTTGCGCTCTCATTAGTTTTCATATTCATGCCTGATGATACTGTTATAAAATTGTTCGAAGACCAGATAACCGAGATTAAAATAATTCGTGGGAGCTTCCTTGATTCCAGTACATTCGTCAAGATAATCTTGAACAACGTCGGTGTTTTATTCTTGTCTATAATATTCGCCTTTATTTTCGGGTCGGGAGCGATTTTCATTTTAGCTTGGAATGCTTCTGTATTGTCGGCTGCTATAGGACTCACCACCAAATCAATCGGGGGATTGCACGGCATACCTGTAGCCCTTGCGACATATATGCCTCACGGGATTTTTGAGATAGTCGCGTACTTCCTAGGCGGCATAAGTGGAGGAATATTATCCGTAGTCATCATGCACAAAAAGACAGGATTGCTTGGTGTCATGGTCAAGGATAGCATGAAGGTAATACTGACGGCTGTTGTCTTGTTGGTTATAGGGGCTGTTATAGAAACGACTTTGATCGGCTAATCATTCGATATATATTGCAGGCTTGCCGTATTTTGCTCGTGATGCCTTGCCTTCAGGATCGTGCTTGTTACTATCAGAAACTTTGTATAATTCAATCTTCTTGAAAGTGAAAATGCTCTGGAGATATTTAATTGACTCTTTGAAATAGTTCAGTTCCTTGTCGGTCACAAAATAAAGATACGCGTTCTTCTTGTTTCCAGCAAGCTTTAATACCTGTTTCAAATCTTCCAATGTCTTTCTGAAAAGATTTTCCAATTCTGTAATATTTTTATCGATTTTCTTTTCATCATGCTTGGGCCACGGACCATGTGATATGAAATTCTTATTTCCCAGTGCACCCCATAATTCTTCGCTGAAATGCGGTGTGAATGGTGCTAACATTGCAATTATGGATGATAAAGCTTCTTTCAATGTGCTCCCATTACAATTTTTAATCCCGCCGCATCTTGATATATAATATTCTATTTCATTGAAAAGCTGGAATGCGCTGTACTGGATGCCTGATCTGAACTTGGCGGCTTCATAATTTTCTGTCGCGCCTTTTATGCAGTTTTGCATCACGCTTTCAAGATATTTATCCATATTATTTGCAGTTTTTCTTTTGGCCTTTTTGTAACCTTTGACAAGCTGTTCTAGAGAGTTCAATCTAGCCGTGAATGTTTTTAATGAGTCTTCTTTCCAATCGGCGTCATCCATATTCTCATTCGATGCAATAATGTTGATCCTTACTAGATCAGTGCCATACTTTGCTATCAAATCCTTGAGCGGAATTATATTTCCTTTTGATTTGGCCATTTTTTCTCCAGAAACTGTAACGAATCCATTGACTCCATAAGCTCTGGGCCAATATTTTGGGTCATCCCATATTGCTACATGATGGAATAAAGCATATGTCAAATGGTTCTGCACCAGGTCTTTGGCAGAGTTCCTAAAGTCTAGAGGATAGAAATATTCAAACTCTTTGCGCATCTCTTCAATTAATTTTTCGTTCAACTTGGATTTCCTACTCAGATCCTTCACGTTCCCTTTACTCAAGAAAATATAATCAAATACTTCATCGGTGAGTTTGTCGGCAGATATTTTATTTCCATTGATTACTTTAGCGGCTGTATAGAACGCCATATAGATTACAGAATCGCTCAATGTTTCCACTATCCACTCTTTATCCCACGGGAGTTTTGTACCCAATCCGCTTTTCCTTGCGCATGCCTTGTCATCAAGCCAGTCGACCGTATTTAAAAATTGTACCTTCGCCTCCTCCGGATAGAATTTCATCCGTGCAATGCATTTCTTCACTTTCTCCTTCCATTCTTTGTCAGAAAATTTCAGGAACCATTGGTTCTCCAATATCTTTACGTGACATTTGTTAGTGCATCTGCATACAACCATGTTGCTGGTTTCCCATATCTTATCGGCAATATTAGAATTAACAAAATCACTTATCAGTTCACTCTTGGCTTCAGAGACTTTCTTTCCGGCGTATTTACCGCATATCTCTCTTAAAACTCCTGTATGAAATTCTTTCTTGTAAACTTGCGAGGTTGCCTCATCTAGCTTTTCACCTTCGCCAGTGGACTTAATTCCCATCTTCTGGCAGACTTCAATAGCAGGATGTTCGCCGTATCCTTCGACCTTCAGCACTGTGATAGGATTGATTGATTTCACAACTTGCGGATCTAATTTGTATTTTGCCAGTTCTTTCTGATTATTCTTCAATTCTTCCAATGCAATGTAATCATAAGGCGCATGGGAGGGGACAGACATCACTATTCCTGTAGCTGTTCCAGAATCTACAAATTTTCCAGAAAATATCGGGACCTCTTTTTTTGTTAATGGATTTATAACAGTTTTCCCGATTAATTCTTTTGGTGATACATCGTGGATGACTTTCACATCCTTCAACTGGTCCCTGAATTTTTGTACAGCATCATCGCTTATTATCCAGTCCTCACCAGATACTTTTGCATGCACATATTTGCTATCAGGATTGATCCAAAGATTTGTAACACCATAGATTGTTTCTGGACGCAAAGTTGCACAAGGTAGTATTTCATTTCCTAGTTTGAATTTCAAAATCACAAATTCTGTAGGGCTTTCGCCCTCGCCCTTCAGCCTGTCATGGTCTCCAGTAGGCGACTGGTCATGCGGACACCATATCACAGGATGGGTCCCTTGAATCACGTAACCTTTCTTCTTCAATGTGTTGTATTGCCATTCGATGAATCGGTTGAATGCAGGATCAATCGCTGTTATGAACTGCCTTCGCCAGTCAATTGAGAATCCCATGCTGTCCATGGTCTCGGTTATTTTCTTGCTCCAGAACTTCGCGACTTGCTCTGCTCCCAGTTTTTCAAAACTCTTCAGGTCCTTTTCTGTCGCACCGTACATCTTGAACGTGTCTATCTGGCTTTTGTCGCCTTTTTTCAACCTTTCAACGGTGCCGAGAATCGGCTCCCCAGTGGCGTGGAATCCCTGAGCCATGCAGGTGTTGAATCCTTGCATCCTTTTGAATCGCGCATAAGCGTCTGTCCTAGAATAAGTAAAAGAATGCCCTATGTGGATGTTGCCGTTTACATAAGGGATAATGCATGACGTGAAGAATTTCTCCCTCTTGGAGTCCACATCAGCTTGGAATATCTTCGCTTTATTCCACGCGGCTTGCCATTTCTTTTCGATTTTCTTGAAGTCCATATAGTTATTTCAACTCTATACAATATTTTGAACTGGCTTAATTAAATCAACTTCCCACCATTTATCTTCCCTATCAGACGCTTCCTTGACACATTCGACACCAAATCCGGCTGAACTAAACGCTTGATTTATCTCTGCGGGGCTAGTAAACAGTATCTGATTGTCTCTAAGGTATTTCCAAAATTGTAAAGTACGCATTCTTTTATTGTATATTCTACCGTGCCTATAGCCCAATATCTCTCTACGCTTTATTTCTTCATCCAAATCTTCGGGAATTAATTCTGGGTGATGTAAATTTACAAGAGCGTGTCTACCTGGCTTCAAGACTCTATAGGCTTCCTTCAAAGCTGTCCGTGGCATGAAATCTAGAGCAAGGTTTGACACTAGCAGCGAAAACGTATCATTGTCGAATTCCATAGAAGACCCGTCCTGAATCACATGACGAACCTGAGGATAATTCCTCGCTAATAATTGTCCATTAGTTACTCTTGCTATATCCAAGGTTACTATCTTAAATTCTGGTTTTGGGTTTCTAGATGACAGATAATCTCTTTCCAGTGCTTGCCTACCGGCTCCCATGTCAAGTACCAAATCTTCCTTACTGAACCAAGCTGCATATTTATCCAATTTCCTGGCAAGAGCAAATCTACTTTCGTCAGGACTATCGTTTTTGTTTCGTGTGTAAAAGTCGGTGTATATTTCACCGACACTGGGCAGAATGTAGAGTGTCATATAACGGCTCCGAAGAATTTAATTGCTCGGGTCGTCTGCTGTCTATCTGCAGAATCATCCCCTACTGCCCCTTTAGGACAAATAGAGGTAGTTGTATTAGAGCGATGATTCTAGAATAAAGAGTTCTAAACCCAATTTTGACCGATATCATTAACCTCACCGACAACCACTAAGGTCATTTCTAAAATCGATTAAAACTTTAAAGCTTATAAATATTTATTGAATTCATGTCTGCGTAGCTCAGCTTGGATATATAACCAAAAAGAGCAGCTCCCTTCTAAGGAGAAGGTCGAGGGTTCGAATCCCTCCGCGGACACTTTATAGGCTATTCTCAATTAATTATATGGAATTTTCCATCAGAGCTCTAATCAAGAGCGATATACCAAAAGTTGTCATAATTGTAAAACAGACTATTCCTGGAAATGCTTGGAAAGATGCGAAAGTTGACGTAACTAGAAATTTCAGCAAATCGTTGAAAGAACACTATCGTAGACAAAAATATTGGGTGTATATGATCGAAGGGAAGATTGTTGGATTCATCGGCATATTTGCGCTTAATTATTATCCTAGGCATGTTAGCTGGCTTGACTGGTTTTCAGTAGACAAATCTTATCAGAGAAGAGGCATTGGAAGCGCTCTCCTTAATCATGCTATTGAATATCTGAAAAAAGTTGGGGTCAAGCTATTGATAGCGGAAACTTACCAGCCAAATGGCGAATCTGCAAAAAGATTTTATAAAAAGAATGGCTTCAAGAAAGCTGGCTTTATCAAAAAATATTGGGACAAAACACATGACTGGGTATTGATGATCAAAAGGATCGGATAAATCTTTAAACCACTAAAAAGACAACTAGGATTAAATGACCAGAATAATCGGCATAGTTTCCGGAAAAGGCGGCGTAGGGAAGACAACTCTAGTTTCTAATTTATCATTCGCCCTGACAGAACTGGGCAAGGATGTGACAGCAATTGATACTAACATAACTACGCCTCACCTCGGACTGCATTTGGGTTTCCATATGGTTCCGAAATCCCTCCACGATTTTTTGCGCGGAGACGCAAAGGCAAATGACATAATCTATTATCATCCATTCGGCTTCAAGGTCATTCCTGCGAGCCTAGCCATAAACGACTTGGTTGGGATAGATCCTGAGAGACTGCAAAGCCTGACCCTCGGACTCCTAGGAAAGACGGACTATATTCTTTTGGATTCGGCGCCTTCATTGGGCAGGGAGGCCACGTTGTCATTGAAAGTCGCAGATGAAATTATACTGCTTACAAATCCGAACCTGCCTGCTGTCTTGGACGTGCTGAAAGTGGCAAAGATTGCAGAGAAATTGGACAAGAAGATACTGGGCGTGGTTGTCAACAGAACAAATAAAAAGGAGGACCATCTGTCGACTTCAGAAATAGAAGAATTCACCAAGTACCCTATCCTAGTGGAAATACCAGAGGATGTCAATGTCCAACGTTCGCTTGCGGCAAGGACAGCTGTTATTGATTACAGTCCAAAATCACCTGCTTCAATAGAAATGAGAAGGCTGGCGCATCACTTAGTCGGGAAAAGGTTCAACTCTGGCAAAGGATTCTGGGAAAATTTCTTTAGTGCATTTAAGTGAATTACAATTACAGATTGATTTCAAAAGCTGCGCAAGGCATTTCTATTCCCCAATTATCTAAAATCTGAGGATTAAATTCGCCGAATCCTCCTATAGGTTTTCCGTCTACAATAATCTTTGCGGATCTTCCTTCGATAGTTTCTTCGGCATCATTTTTTTCAAGAGTATAATCGATTCCCATATTTTTCATCAACGAGTCCACTATAGACTTGACTTCCACAAATCCTGCTTTCGAATGCGAGATTATTCCGGCGACATGCCTGCATGTCTTCGCCATCGTTTCTTCATTTTCGTCTTGCAATACGATGTCTCCTACCTCAAAAACATTCTGCGGATAACT
>CAZYBR010000018.1:0-15360 GCA_964645905.1 uncultured archaeon | reverse complement strand
GGAGGGGGCAACTACCATAGGATATGGGTTTATAGCAACTGCAGCGAAGTCACTGACTTGGCGACTTCGAGCGACGTGGCGACTTGTTAATCTGCTAATGGCGAATCAATTACAAATTATCCTTGCCGAAATTATATTAATCAAGTCCCGACAAGCAGGAACACCAAAAGCCCGCTGGTCATCATAAATATGCTGTGCTTTATTCCAGATACAGCCGCGCCTTCAGCCATCTTACCCACAGTGAGCCCGGCAAAGAGGCCCTGTATCAAGATGAGATTCCTGAATATGTTGCCGTAAGCAGCTGTCAGGTCGGTAGGTTGCGCAGGACCCCCGCCGGATATCGATGTCAGGCTGCTTGCAGAGACCTGGCCCAAGCTAGGTACGAGATATTTCTGCAGCCCGATCAAGACAGCAAGAAATACAAAAAATATTATGTATCCGGTAACGATCTGCGAGTTCAGCAATAGCTTTCTCTCAGCCCTCAACCTCTCCACTTCCAATGCGGTGGTGCTCAGCGCCTCGAATGTTTCTATGAGCTTGCCGCCGAACTTGTGGCTTTCCATGACGGTCGACACGATTCTTTTTATGAGCCTGGATTTTGTTTCCTCCCCGAAGTTGAGCAGCACAATCTCAACAGATATTCCCCAATCGAGTTGCGCCGACATCTTCCTGACCAGCGGAGTAAGCTGGCCATAGTGGTTGACCGCTATCGCCTTGAAAGCCTGCGGCAGAGTCATACCGCCACGAATAGCTTCGACGAAATCCTGCAGGAATGCCGGGAAGTTCTTCTCCATGTCCTTCATTTTCTGCGTCTGAAGATAGCTTACTATTATTGACGGCATCCCTATGACGACCGCTGCCAGTATGTACAATGTGACCGACAGGTCGGTGATTTTCGACAGGTAAAAATAATTGACCGCGGCAAATGCCAGATAAATCGCAAATGATATCAGTATCAGATATTTCATTTTCATTACATCTCTACCTCCACTCCTCTCAGGAATAAGAGGAATCCCATGTTAAGAAACGGCACAAGTATGTAGATGCTGAGCTTTGTCAGCGTGAGGATGTCGAACCCTCCTATGTTTGGCTGTATCATGTTCATGACTGCAAAAAGGGCAATGATGAACAACGGCGCAGCGATTAATATTCCTGTGTAGAATTCTGAATATGCGGACAGCTGCTGCATGAATTTTTCCCTCTTGAGCTTCCAGTTGAACATCGCCTGGTCGCCCGCATTCTTTATGTACGTCTTGACATCGCCGCCGCTTTCTGTCGCGCTGACGATGCCCAAAAGTATCTGCCTCAGTTGGTCGCTGGGCGTCCTTAAAGCCATCTCCCTGACCGCGGAGATCGGGTCCACGCCGAATGCATCGATGTTTCTCACAAGCACTTTCATTTCCCTTGCGATCTCACCGTATTCGTCAAAGTTGGCCAACAGCTTGAATATCATATAAGGAGGGACACCAGATTCTGCGATTGCGGCCATGTGCGTAAGTGCGAATGGAAGGTTCATGTCGATGTTCTTTCTTTTTCCGTTCACCTTGTAGTAAGGATACAATGTAAGGGCAGCGAAAGATATTACCGTAAGCATTATCGGCATGTATCCTATCATTATGATTTTCGTGATAAGTTTGAGTTCGATGAACGTGGTAAGTATCGTGAAGAACACAAGCGAGAAAAGGAATACGATAATCGAGTTTGTCATGACAACGCTAAGATAAGTCCTGAACGGGATTTTCACATCGGCTTTTGGCAGGTTGTCTCTTAGGAAGCCGAACCTGCTGCCGTATCTGTCTACAAGGCTGCCGAACAAAACCGTTGATATCGCGTTATAGCTGAGCATTTTACCTGTTATTATATTGGATTCCCATAACTAAAGATTTATACCGTAGATAATTCGGCGCCGACTGTATAATATAAAACAAGTGTAAAAATATTTCGTCTATTAATAAATTTCAATGAGCTTCCCTAATCATTTTAAATCCAAGCAAGTCAAGGATGGAAGTTCTCTTCCTTTTCTCTTCAGCCTTGACAGGCTCTTTGATCCCGACAGGAATCTTTTCTACAGGCACTTTCACCTCTTCCTTTTTCTTCCACTCTTCCTGTCTTCCCATCATCGCAAAAAGTTTCTCAGGCTCCTTGTAGAACATGTTGATGTAGCCGACAAATTCCAGATAATCCTTTATGTCTTTCGCCAGCAGCCATTCCAGCACTTCTTTTCTCCTCTGAATGTCCGCCTTTGCAATCTCTATGTCCTGGCCTTTGGCTTCCACGAGCTTGGAAATTATCTGGCTGTCATTCACTTTCTCAAAAGTATCTGTGGACGGGTTCCAGAGAAAAGTGAGATTGGTCTTGACTTCTTCCGTCCTCGGGTCGACCGAGACTATTTCCACGACTTCCTTCACTCTTCTGTCGCTTTTGTTCGCAGTGTGGGTCATTATCGTGACAACGTTCAGGCTTTCTATCAGCGTGGGCGACAGGTCGATCGGCGGCGATGTCAGCCTTTTGATGACCGCATCGACTGAATTGGCGTGGAATGTGCTGAACGACGTGTGGCCTGAAGCCATTCCCTGGAACATTACATACGCCTCCTTGCCTCTCGTCTCGCCTACGATTACATAATCCGGATTCTGCCTGAAGCTTTCCCTGAGCAGGTCGAACATCGTGACCTCGCCATATTTCTCTCCGGTCGGCGACGGGATTCCGAAACCAGTTCTTGCCAATCCCGACACCCAATGCTCGTGCGGTATCCTTATTTCCCTTGTATCTTCGATCGTGACGACTTTCCTTTCAGGAGGGATGAACATGCAGATAGAATTCAGAAATGTGGTCTTTCCTGTAGCTGTCGCGCCGACAAAAAGGATGTTCGCGCCTTGCTCGACTATGTACCAAAAATATGCAAGCACTTCCGGGCTTGTCGTATGCATAAGAACCTGCTCTACAGGCGACAGCGGCTTTTCACCGAATTTACGTATCGTGAATGTGGGACCCCTAGTCGCAACGTCCCCAGCTATCGTAGCTGATACCCTCGAACCGTCGGGCAGTGTGCCGTCCAATATAGGCTCGGCATAGCTGACATATCTCCCGCTCCTTTCGGCAAGCTTGATGACAAATTCCCTCAGCCTGTCCAGTCCTGAAAATGCGATATTGGTCTTTATAGAGCTGTATTTCCTGTGGACGATAAAAATCGGAGTGCCTACGCCGTCGCAGCTTATATCCTCTATGTTCGGATCCTGCATCATGCCATCAATCTCATTCAGGCCCATGAAGTTCCTGTAAATAAAATACATGATTTTTACATACTGGTTGGGCGACAGCCGCATGCCGAAATCCTTCAGTATCTTGTTCATCTGCTTTTGAAGATACAGCAACGCCTGGGACATTTCTTTCATCCCGGAAAGTTCAACCTCGACAAGCTGTATAAGGGCGTCTGTTATTTTATCAAGAAACTTTTTCTCAGCTTCGGACAGCTCAGGCTCGATCAGGTTGTATACCAGAGACCTTTCCTCCTCGGACCATTTGATATTTGCATACGAGAACGGCTCCAGCAGGGGATAGATCACATTGATCTTTGTGATGTCTGCAGTGCTAGGCAATTCTACAATCCTGGACGATTTGTCAAGCCTGAATCCCGGCAATGCCTCTTCGCCGGCATGTTTCGTCTCTTCTGTCAACCTTCTATAAAACAGGCCGCGCAACTGCTTTAGTTTATCTAGAACCATTGAATCTTCCCGGTGTGAACGGATGCGAGAAACCTTTCTTTCTTACAGCCTTTCCCGGCTGGACGATATGCCTGAATCTTGCGCAGCTGGGGCAATATCTCATGACCCTTTGCATCATGCTGATCATTCTTCTGTCCACCTGCTGCATTATAACAGGATCGTTTATCCTCATGCCTGTCCTTTTTGTGAAAGTCTTGTATCTGGGGACCTGCCTTCCGCAGCCGTCGCAGACTACACTGGCTTCCCTGCCTCTGGACATTCCATGATGGTAGGACCTTTTGTAAGGCGCTTCACTTATCGGCATATGAATAAAATTGTTATCGTAGCGTAATAAAGGTTTTAACTTTCTAAAGAATGAAGAGGGATTTTTTATGTCGACTCGCATAACACTGATTATATTCAATCGTCGGCAGAGTTTCATTTAAATTTTGAATGCCAAATTAAGACTATGGTCGATGTTTTGGATAATCTCTCATGGTTCGGTCACGCAAGTTTCCAGCTGGAAAATAAGGAAGGCAAGAAATTCTATTTCATTGACCCATTTGATATCAAACGATCGCCAAATAGCAAAGCTGACGCAATCTTTATCACGCACGCCCATCCCGATCATTGGAGCCCGTCGGATATACGGAAATTGCTGAAGCCTGACACGACTGTTGTCGGTGTCAACGGATGCCAGAACCTTAATCTTCCTACCAATGCCTTCATGATAGTCGGGCCTAACAGATTAATCACAGTCGCAGGGATAAGAATCAAAACAGTTCCTGCATATAATATAAAACCGGACAGACTCACATTTCACCCGAAGCAGAACAATTGGGTCGGTTATATTTTTGAATTGGGTGAATCAAGAATCTATCATGCAGGAGATACTGATTTTATTCCTGAGATGAAGAACTTAACCGACATAGATGTCGCAATGCTTCCCATCGGCGGAGCATACACAATGGACGTTAAGGAAGCTGTACAAGCGGCGAATGTTATTCAAGCTGACGTGACAATTCCTATGCATTACAGAAGATTGTTGGGCGATAAAGCCAAAGTTGCAGAAGAAGAGTTTAAATCTGGTGTGAAAGGAAAAGTTGTGGTAATGCAGGAACTATCATAGTAATAGTATAAATCATCCTAATGCGGAAACAGGTACATTCAGTTCCTGCTAAAGACACCCAAAAATCTTTGAACTAAATTAGGTTTTCTCTCAGCGGCTCTTTCTTCTTTTTCCAAATGTCTTTTTGCACCTTTATATTTTTCCAAGAATACATGATTTGTGATTATTGACAGGGTGGGTAAGTAAACCCTCACGAAAGTATCTCGTGATTCTTCGTTCGGGAATGGCAGTCTATCCAGCCAAAGGTTGAGATTAAACCATAACATAGCCAGTTCACAAGTCTCTACCATCCCTCTCCAATTTCTTTTATTCTCGTAAAATTGCATTCTACCTTCTACTAGTTCGATTTGTCTATCCCCAAGCTCCGACATATCCCGTCTTATCTAATTTAAAATGCTTATTCTTCAATAAATAATGAAGTAATGGAGGTGAAAAATAGAAATGCCATTCGGAAATCAAGTGTTCAAGAAACCTGAATTCAAGAAAGTATCAGATGTAATATGGGAAATACCTCAAAGTTTCAAGCAAGGAATGAAAGTCCCAGTAAGAGTAATTGCAACAAAAAAGTTAGTCGACGAAATGGATTTGCAAGTATATGATCAAGCAAGTAATGTTGCTACTCTGCCAGGTATTCAGAAATATTCGTTTGTCATGCCAGATGGCCATAGCGGATATGGTTTTTGTATAGGCGGAGTAGCTGCGGTTGACATAAACGAAGGTGGGGTAATCTCTCCAGGTGGAATAGGATTTGACGTGAATTGTGGCATGAGATTACTTCTTACAAATTTAACTTACGACCAAGTTAAACCACATTTGAAAACATTAGTGGATAAGTTATTCGAAAAAATTCCTGCTGGCGTTGGGGGGCAAGGCTTTGTTAAACTAACAAAACCAGAATTCAAAAAAGTTCTTGAGGAAGGCGGTCAGTGGGCTGTGAATAACGGATACGGATGGAAAGAAGATTTGGAAAGGACCGAGCTAAACGGGATAGCGGAATGGGCGGATGTAAGCAAAGTCTCATCGAAAGCGATAGAAAGAGGTTATAACCAAATCGGCACTCTTGGATCGGGAAACCATTATGTTGAGATTCAGCGGGTTAAGCCAGAAAATATTGTAGATGAGAAATTGGCAAAAAAATGGGGAATTTTCCCTAATCAGGTTGTTATAATGTTCCATACTGGTTCTCGTGGTGAGGGGCATCAAATTGCTACAGATTATTTGCAAATTTTCTTAGGGGTTATGGAAATGAAGTACGGAATAAAAATTCTTGATCCAGAGCTTGCATGCGCGCCTTTCAACTCCCCTGAAGGTCAAGATTATTGGAAAGCAATGGCATGTGCCGTCAATTTTAGTTTTGCCAACAGGCAGACAATTGCCCATCGAATAAGAGAAGTTTTCTCCGAAGTACTTAAACAAGACGCTGAAAGTTTAGGAATGCATCAAGTTTTCGACATTGCACACAACAGGGCTACGCTCGAGAAACATAAAGTTGATGGCGAACTAAAAGAACTATTAATTCACCGCAAAGGTGCAACTGGTTCTTATCCTGCAGGAAGAGAGGAAATTCCAAAATTATACCGCAATGACGGTTCGCCTGTAATCATTGGAGGAAGTATGGAAACAGGCTCATATCTTTTGGTTGGCGGAGAGAAGGCGTCTGACACATTCTGTTCTACAGCGCATGGATCAGGAAGGACGATGAGCAGAACCAGAGCTAGAGGAATGTTTAGAGGAGAAGAATTGCAGAAGAATATGTTAAAACAGGGGATATATATCAAGTCAGTTTCATTCTCTGGGTTGGCTGAAGAAGCTGGTCCAGCGTACAAGGATGTGGACGAAGTCATAAAAGCAACTGATATGGCCGGCATATCGAAAAAGGTAGTGAAATTTATTCCAATCGGGAATGTTAAGGGATAAGTTTAAATAACTCCACAATGACTTTCTTTTCATGACTTTAGACCTAGAAAATATAAGAACAAAAATATTTGAAATCCCATCTGTAGCTGAAAAGAAAAGAGACCGTCCTAATCGCATAATGTTATCTGGGGCCGATATTACTGATGAAGGCATATCTCGAAGAATAACTGCTGGGGATGAGACTGAACTATTTTTTATTCCACCTGATTACGATATGATCCCAGAAGAAATTCAAACAAAATTCGCCAGAAAGAGACTGAATCACGAGCATAGAAAGTTTTGGAGATATGCAAACATAGTTCCGATATCGGGAGAAAATCCAAGAGAGAGCTTCAGGCAACAGATGAAATATGTGCATCCGGATTCTTGCATACGGGCATATAGTTGGAAATTACCAGACACACAACGCGTATATGTTCCTCTGACAGCCCTAATTGATGGCCGCAGGTTGTATTTCATTGTTACTAAGATGTTCCCAGAGATTGGTATACGAGACAGGATTGATGTAGATGCTTATGGCTCTGAAGCGGTTTGTAAATTACCATCCAGATCTTTGGAAGAAGTGAGAAGATATACAATCGGCTTTAAGCATCTTGCAACACGAAGTTCAGGCGAGCATTGGCAGAAAATTCAAATAGGTCACGCATGCGAAGACAAAGAATATAAAATCGGAACCCAAGGGCAGTTCGCCGACGATCACATTGTCGCCGGTTATACAGCGGTCGAGATATCTAAATCCCAGACAGATGACCCAGTTGTCAACAGCCCGTTTTTTATACCTGGAATACAGCTTGCAACTTATGATAGGAGACTGGTTAAGCAGGTGATAAAACTTTATGTGCCATATGGCTCAAATAGGCACGAAGAACGCAGTCTTTCAGAGGCTGAGCGAGAACTTTTGTTGTGGAGGTTCATCGGGATGATCAACAGAGAGACAGATGGAAGAAGCTATGAACGATTATTTGTAGGCTCATATGGAGGTGTCGAGAAATATTTAGTACCTAGTATCCAAGTATAATTATGCCATATAAATTCCTAGGAGACATTGCAATCGCCGACGTGGCATTTGAAGCCACTGGCAAGACTGTGGAAAAGATGTTCGAATCTGCTGGATTAGCTGTAACTAACACGATGGTCAAGGACTTGAAGTCTGTTAAACAGAAGGTTACAAAAAATATAAAAGTTAACGCCGATAATGTAGGAATGCTTCTTTTCAACTTTTTGCAGGAGATAATTTTTTACAAGGATGCTGAATTGCTGTTGTTCAGCAAGTATGATATAGATGTTAAGAATGAAAACGGGAAATGGGAATTGAAAGCCAAAGCTTATGGTGAGAAGCTCGATATGAAAAAACACGAATTGTTAGTGGATGTAAAAGCTGTGTCACTACATAATTTTAAAATTGAAGAAAGAAAAGGCGGCTGGAAAGCAGATATTATCTTGGATGTTTGATAAGCAAGCTTTTAAATACATGATTTTAAACATGAATGTTAGTTGATGGTAAAATGGAAGCAAATAAACAATTGAAGCAGTTGCAAAGCGAACTCGATGAAAAGGAAAGAACAATACAGATGTTACTCAAAGACCCAGCAATAAAGAAATTGGTGCGGCTATTTTTCCAGACTTATGATTTAAGGTCGACAGAATTGACTGTAAGAGGCGGAAAACAAACTGAAGTTAGAACATATGCTGAAGAGCAACTTCAAGGAAATGAAGCTTTAGCCCGCGTAATTCGTAATCATAGTCAACCATATTTATTAAAAACAGTTCATGGATTACGAGTACGTGCTACCATATTAGGTAATAAAATAGTGCCTGAAGGAAATTATGTAAGAGTTAATATAACGGATGGACAAGTCGAACAAGACGATGGAACTCCTTATGGAATCGGTAGAATAACTAAAGTTTATGCATAACATTCTTAAGAATAGATTTCATTTTTAAACTATCTTGTTCTAATAGAGGGCTCTCAGAGATTATCGTGATAGCTAATTTTCTTTTTATAATTTCTCTTGCTAACGGCTCAAATGGCGGATGGCTATTAATCGGAACATGCACATCAACAAACTCCCCTTTCTTGTTCTTGTTCACACCTTCAAAATGCGAATTAATGTGGTCTAGTTTAAGGACTTTTAACTTATCAAAAACTTCTCCGTAATCTATCTTACCTTTATCTCTGACATACAAATGCCCCCAATCAATATAAGGAACTAGATGCCAACTTCTAACATCTTTACACAACTTTATTATCTCGTCCAAACTTCCGAACTGGCTTGATTTTCCCATAGTTTCTAATCCTAATTTTATGTGTTTGAGCCCCTTTGATTTCATTTGATCTAAGATTCCTAGAATATTTTCTTTCAACTTATCATAAGCTTGTTCGGGTGTCAATCCGGAATAATATGCTGCATGAACAGCCACAGCATCTGCACCGGCAACTTCTCCTATTTCAAGGCTTTTCAAAATTCTTTCTTTGGATTCTTTTATCACTTTCGCATCTTTCGAACAGAGATTTATATAATATGGTGCATGAACAGACAATCTAACATCATTTTCTTTAGCTACTTGTCCAACTTCTTCGGCAGTTTTTTCGTTCATGTATATGGAACGTACGAATTCGATTTCCATCGCATTTAGCCCAAGTTCTTTCACCTTTCTTATACCGTCGATTGTATTTCCTTCAGATGCCATGGGCAGACCGGCAGGACCGAGAAAAAACTTCATAGATTATAGATTGTCGATAGGACTTTTTATCTTGATCATTTCTTCACTTCGTTCAGTCCACCATACTTCGTTTAACATCGATTATGCTCAATAAGCGGGTAAGCTAAAATATAGTCAAAAACTTCGTTTTCGAGAATCATAATGGGAGCGGGCTCTATACTAACATATCAGAAACGTCTTTTTAGGGGTGTTGGAAATCTTTCATGCGTTCTCAATACATGCTTTACTATACTTCTTATCACCACCCTCTTATCAAGAAAACCTGCTTCTTTTGTTTTTCTGAAGTCAACAACCAAATCATCATATATCCCACTACTCTCAGCAATATACCTTCCACCTAACTTTTTTAACATTCTTTCTGGAAGTCTTCTATAAAATGCAGGAATTTCATATAATACCGAATTTACCACTTCGTAACCTTCTCCATATAAACCATCATCATACCAACCTTCGCACCAGCCTTCATCTTCATCTAGCCCCTTAAATTCATATCCTATACATCCAAAATTTTTTTCAAATTTTTTTGATGATGTCAAGGCATTAAATTGGAACATCCTAGAATTTGGTCTTCGTTGACCAAAATTATCTGGCAATTTATAGTTGTGAAAATCATAGTAAAATGTTTTACTTGGATCAAAACCTGCATTTTCTAACAAATCTCTTGTTTCTGCATATTCTGAAGTAGAACCCAATGCGTGTGCAAAATGTGTTGTTTCAAACGGAATAGTGAAAAGATGTGTTGCATGTCCTCTACGAGTCAACTCTTCGGTTACCTTTTCTGCAGTATATCTAGCAGAAACTTCAAGAGGATGTATCCCTCTAACAATAACAATCAGATTATCTCCCTCATTATAATTATAGAATAGATACAAACTTTATAAATCTATCTTTCGCGCCGCTCGTCAGTTTTATTTATAATCACCCAAATTATTTCTATGTTCAGAATAGAATTCTCCGCTAAAGCAAAGAAAGAATTCGACCATTTACAGGACGAAATAATTGAAGAAGCTATAAAAGTTCTTACACTAGATCCTGTCCCAGCCGAAAGATATGATGTAAAGAAACTAAAAGGCATGAGAGGCACGTTCAGAATCCGCATAGGTCAAATGAGAATAGTTTACACAATTATTTGGAAAGATAAAGTCATTTTGATTTCAAGAATAGGCTCTAGAGAAAGTGTTTATGACTAGAGATTGTAAGGTATTGTCTTACCTTTCCTGTATTCTCCCAAGGCTTCTTTCACAGCTCTTACATCTTCCTTTTCCGGTTTCTCGTTTTCGATGAAACGTATTTCTATGTTAATCAACCTTGATTTTATTTTTTCTATCTCCTTAACAACGTTCTGAGCTTGTAGCGGCATATAAATTATTCTGTTATTTATATATTTAACATTGACTAAACCTGTATGATTCAGTATACACTTTTCGTCGCCCACAAAATCGCATTTTCCATATTGGCTCATTAAAAGCACTCTTCGTCGTTTTATTTTAATTTTTCACTCCTCGTCGCTAACGCGAGAATATAACACTGATTATGTGAAATTTTACTCGGCACTTCGTGCCTGCGTCATACTCTTCGGAAATTCTCCTTCGGAGAACCGCTCGCTTTAAACTTCGTTAAATGCTCGCTTTTCCTCGCCTCACATTCGTTCGGTCGTGGAACAGCGATTAGTTGTAATTTGAGGTTCGGGCTAAACAATACACACGAAGAAATTGCAGAATCAACTGTTAGTGGTTGGATGACCAGTCCCGGTCATAGAGAAAATATACTGACCGCTACTTATGATAAAGAAGGTATTGGTATAGCTATATCTTCAGATGATGAAGTTCTGATAACGCAGGATTTCTGTTAAATTCTCCCTATATTCTCCATCTCATTTATCTTCTTAGCAATAATTTCAATAAGCTTATCATCCAGTTCGCTAAGAACCAGCTTTATCTTGCTTACAAAATCCCTTGCGTTTCTCATCACAACATCAGTTTCTTTGTAGTTTATGGAAATTCCATACTGGACGGTTTCCCTCGCTCTTTTGATTTTCCAGAGGTAATCGATGTATTTTTCGCTTATTGTTATAGCTTCAATCTTGCCTTTCCTTTCTTTCAACTCGTTGAATTTTCCTATCAAATCCCTGCTTATCTGTTCATCAAAGAAATATTCCAGAACTGCCACAGTTGTGGCGTGGTCTTTGCTTTCCAAACCTATTTTTGTGAGCAATGACACGGCAGACTGATACATCGCATAATAAGCTGAAATTACAACCCAATCTTTATGCCCGAGTTTGCTCAAATCAGTCATAACTATCAGATTATGGTCTGCTTTCTTGGCATGACCTTCGCTCAGATAATTGTTTGGCTTGGATACTCTGAGACCTCTTTCTTCTTTGGCTCTTTTCATTGACTTTACAATCATGTCTTTTGCCTTCATTTGAACACCAAATTTGCAAATTTTTCCACACCATACAAGACATAATGGTCTTTTAAAATTTCTTTGGTTAGGGCTTTATCTTTCTGCTTTTTGAAATCCTCTGAAGTCATCATTACGGGATTAATCTCTTTACCATATTTTGCATATATTTCTTTTGTTATTTTATCTATACCGGCTTTTGTTTTGCTTATCAGCAGAATATCAATGTCGCTTTCTTTTGTCGCTGTGCCTTTGGCATATGAACCAAACAAAACAATTGAAATCGGATTAACTGTTGGTTCAGTCATTTTAACAAAATCCTCTAATATTATTTTTATCTCTTTATCTGAATTATAGAAATCATTTTTCTTTTCAATTTCACTTAGATTTACCAATGCGATTGTTTTTTCAGCTTCTAAATTTATAGAGCAAAGATATGATTTGCCTGCTTTTTCCTTTGTGATTACATTATCTTTGATTAACTTATTAACAGTTCTGTGAACAAATGAATAATATTCTTCTAGGGACTTGGCTATTTCATTTATTGTTAATTTTCGTTCTATGTTTCTTGCCAATAAATCAACGATTTTTAATTCAAGTTTCATATTATCACTATTTATGATAATATTATCACTATAAGTGATATATAAACCTTTCGCTGGCTTGCCCTCGAAACCTCTTCGCCCGTCGGTCTTTGTCTGAATGTTGCACTCGGGCTCGTTCCTAACGGAAGCGTCTAACACCGATTATGTTCAATTGGTAAACTGGCAGGTCCTATATAGATTTCCATACTAAGTATCTTTGTTCAGCGTTGGTACAAGCCTTAAATCTTTAACGTTACAAATATATTCAACGTCATTGCAAGAGGATATAATAAAATGCGAGAAAAATCGTTACAGGAGCTAGGACTTTCTGGTATCAGCCGGAAAGAAATGAGAGAAAGGGATGAACAAGCTCGAAAGCAAGCATATCAACTAGAAGTTGAGAAAAGAAAAGGCATACTTCATGAATTATTTGGGGAATCTCTAGGGGATGCATTTTTCGATTATGCTGTTGAGCCCAGAACAGCCGGTCACGGGAGTTTAACGGGAGAAGAGATGGCAGGACGAAGAAGTTATTTTGTCGCAACGTTGGTTGATAGAATATATTCAGGGAGCAGAGAAGACTTGGCAATAGCACTTAATGCATTACTAGGCGCTATAGACACTAAAATTGGTGCTGTACGAAATTTGATTCATTATAACGGACCATATGCTAAATAATTCTATAAAATCTTTGCCAGCATCCTTTATCAGATACTTATTGTTTCAGCATATTACGAAAATCATTCAACTTTTTCGTATTGATGATGTCCTTCGTTTCAGCCCACCCTCTTCTGGCTTGTGCAACTCCAAACTCAAGATATTGAAAATGATTCTTATTATGCGCGTCTGAATCTATTGTCAATTTCACACCAGCTTTAACTGCAAGTTTTATATATTCGTCTTTGAGGTCCAATCTCTTCGGGAATGCGTTTATCTCGAGCAATGTTCCAGTATCTTTCGCAGTTTGAATTACCTTTTCAATATCCACATCATAAGGCTCTCGTTCTTGTATCAATCTTCCAGTTGGGTGAAATAGAATGTCAACATTTTCATTTTCCATAGCATTTATTATCCTGTTAGTCTGTTCAATCTTTGGTAAATTGAAACTTGAATGGACAGAAGCGCCTACAACATCAAGGTCCTTTAGCACATCGTCTGATATATCCAATTCCCCGTTTTTCAATATATCCACTTCCGAACCTGACAAAATTTCGATTCCATTAATAATTTTATTAATTTTTCCTATCTCTTTCATCTGTTGCCTTATTTTTTCCCCGTCCAATCCTCCTACAAAAGCATTCCTTTTTGTATGGTCTGTGATTGCGATGTATTCCAATCCCAGCTTCTTGGCTTCCTCTGCCATCTCCTTTATAGAATTAGCACCGTCAGTCCATTTTGTTTGTATCTGCAAATCGCCTTTCAATGAGCCGTATTCAATTAATTTTGGTAATTTATTTTCCATCGCAGCATCTATTTCACCAGTATTCTCCCTCAACTCAGGCGGCATCCATTTCAATCCAAGTTTTTCATAAACTTCCTCTTCATTTTTGCCGAACAAATATTTGTCACGTCTATCAAATACACCATACTCACTCAATTTCCATCCCTTTTCAATTGCAATTTTTCTTAAAGCAATGTTATGATCCTTATTGCCAGTAAAATACTGCAAAGCAGCGCCGTAGCTCTTTTCAGGAATCACCCGTATATCCGCATCCAAACCACTCTTCAACTTGATCATCGACTTTGTCGGACCCTTGCTGTAGACATGTGCAACTTCTGGCATTGATGTGAAGAAATCCATTACTTTCTGTGGTTTATCAGATGCAACAAGGAAATCTGCGTCACCAATAGTTTCTTTCATCCTTCTTGTACTGCCGGCAATGTCAACTTTTTCCACTTCTGGCAGTTTTCGCAATCTTTCTTTAATGTCGCGCAACACAGGCAAAGCATAGCCTAGGATAAACCTCCCTTTGCTTCTTTTGAAAAATTCAATCCCCTTCAGTATATCTTCTTCACTCTTCTCACCAAATCCTTCAAGTTTTCTTATTTTCCTTTCTTTTGCAGCTTTCTCTAGTTCTTCAACAGTTTTTATTTTCAACTTTTTGTACAGTGTCTTAACTCTCTTTGGTCCGACACCCTCAATCAAAGTCAAGCTTTCAATGTCAACCGGTATTTTTTTCTTTAATTTATCATAATAACCCAGTTTTCCAGTAAGAATCATTTCTTCTATCTTTTCTGCAATGCTTTCGCCAACGCCGGAAATTTCCATCAGAGCTTTAATCCCACCACGCTTGTAGATAGCAGCAACATCTTCTGTAAGAGCTTCAATAGAACGAGCAGCCTTCTCATATGCACGGGGTTTGAACTGCTCTTCTTCCATCTCCAGGTAAAGTGCGATGTTGTATAAAACCTTGGCGATTTCAAAGTTCTTCATAATAGAATCTTCTGTTTATTAAATTAAGTTCTTAATTCTCTCTAAGATTTCATCTTTATTTTTTCTGCTCGTATAGCTCTTACCAAACCTTACTAAAATCGGATTTATCTTTTTCCAACATTTTCTAGGGAAAAGTTTTTTCAGATCATCTTCTATTTTCTCAGAATCTTTGTTTTTTGTCCAGCCCAACTTTTGAGCAGTATATGCAACATGCGTGTCTATCCCAATTGTGTCTCGGCCCATTTCAGAAAGAAATACATTCGCAGTTTTTCTACCAACTCCAGGTAATTGTATCAATTTGTCAAAATCAACAGGAACCTTACTATTATACCGTTCAACAAGGATTTTTGCACATGCTTTAATGTGCTTCGATTTGGTTTTATAGAAATTTATCGGTCTTATCATCTTTCGGATTTCTTTCAACTGTGCATTAGCTAGATCTTCTAGCTTTGGGCATCTTATGAA
>CAZYBR010000017.1:0-16520 GCA_964645905.1 uncultured archaeon | reverse complement strand
TCACGTATGACACAAACGCCATAGAAGGCTCGTCTGTTACTCTCCAAGAAACAGGCCTTATATTGTTTGATAAGATTGTTCCAGAAGGCAGGACGATAACAGAAGTAAGGGAAGTTGAAAATCACAAGGAAGCGTTCGATTTCATGCTCAACTACAGAGGTGATATTACAAAAAGGTTTGTGATGCAACTGCATAAAAAGCTTATGCACAACATACTCTGGAAATATGCAGGAAAGTTCAGGGATGTTCAAGTGGCAATACGGGGGGCTGATTTTCTACCGCCACGTCCAGAAAAAGTTGAAAAGGAATTCAAGAGTCTTATGAAGTGGTATGGCGCAAATAAAGACAAGTATCATCCAGCTGTTGTGGCGGCTTATTTTCATGCTGCGTTTGAATCGGTACACCCGTTTCGGGATGGAAATGGGAGAACAGGCAGACTTTTGCTGAATTTCATCCTTCACAAGAGAGGCTTTCCGATGATCGATATTAAAAATAAGGATAGGATGAAATATTACAACAGTTTGGAAGAGGGGCAGAAGAACGGAAACCTGAAACCTCTTACTAGTCTGATTGTGAATTATATAAAAGAAAGTGAAATATTCGTATGATGTACCATGTTCATGATAAATTAAAAAACCAATTTCTCTTCCAGAATAGTCGCACTCCCGCCGGATTTCTTGATGAAGGTTGCTATTTCTATTAATTTTGACAAATCACTATGTTTCCAGACAGAATGCTGCACCATTTTAGAGCCATATTTGAGTAAATCACGCCATGCTTTCACTGCAACTTTATGCTCGTCTCTAGGTATGTCGAAGATTAGGACGAATTCTTTCATGCAATGTGATACGTATCACATTTAGATAAACTTTTGTATCCTGCAAACAAACATCATTAAGGTAAGATGGCAAAAGAATTCAAGTTCCCTGACATCGGCGAAGGTATAGAAGAAGGGGAGATAGTCAAGTGGCATGTCAAAGAAGGCGACAAGGTAGAAGAGCATCAAGTAGTCGGTGAAGTTGAAACTGACAAAGCTGTCGCAGAAATACCATCACCATATTCTGGCACTGTACTGAAGATAAATTTCAAGGAAGGCGAGACTGTGAAAGTCGGACAAGTGTTGTTTGTTATCGGTGAAGAAGGAGAAAAGGTTGAAGCTAAAGGTCCTGTATTCAAGGCTGCAGGTGCTGTTGGTTACCTTGAAGAAGCTCCTGAAGAAGAGGAGATAAAACCTAAACCTATAACTGCAAGGCAAGTTCCTGTTGAAGCACAAGTTATCGCAACGCCTGCTGTAAGAAAACTCGCCAAGGATTTGGGAGTAGACATTACTAAAGTTACAGGGACTGCTTCCGATGGAAGAATAACAGAAGATGATGTAAAGAATGCTACTGAAAAAAAGGAACCTTCCGAAGAGAAAACCTCAGCAGTAAAAATTACAAAGAAATATGACATGTGGGGGTACATTGACCATGTGCCGTTGAAAGGAATCAGAAAAGCCATCGCCAAGCATATGGTGGAAGCCGTACAGCATATTCCCCATGTGGCATCGATGGACGAAGCTGATATTTCTGAACTTGTGAAATTACGGGAAGAGGAAAAAATAAAAGCTCAGGACCAAGGGATAAAGCTCACATACATGCCGTACATAATAAAGGCGTGCATAGCTGCGATAAAAGAATTTCCCATGATAAATTCGTCACTCGATGAAGCAAATGAAGACATTATTGTAAAGAAATACTTCAACATCGGTTTCGCTGTAGACATTGACGGCGAAGGGCTGGTTGTGCCTGTGATAAAGGGCGCCGATGCGAAAAATATAATTGACATCGCAAAAGAAATGCAGGGGCTTGCAGGAAAGGCAAGAGGAAGGAGTTTAGACTTGTTTGATATGAAAGGCGGCACGTTTTCAATCACAAACTATGGAAGCTTCGGCGGGATGTTTGCGACGCCTATAATAAATTATCCTGAAGCTGCGATACTTGGCGTCGGCAGGATGTGTGACAAGCCGGTTGCAATAGACGGGAAGGTGGAAATCAGGAAAGTCCTTCCCCTGTCATTGGTATTCGACCACAGGATAGTTGACGGCGCATATGCCACAAAATTCCTGAATGCATTGATCCAGAAATTAAAAGACCCTGCAAGTCTGCAATAAATCTTATATCATTGTCAATTGATTACCATTTATGGTACTGGACAAAATACTGACAATCTTGGATAGTGTAGCGGCTTTCGTACTGGCCGCTCACGTAGGATTAGGCTGGTTCTCTCCAGAGGTGGTCGCCTACCATGCCGCTTACATAATTCTGAAAGGCGCTATATTCGTTATGAATGACTGGGCGAGCAGGATTGACATCTTGATTGGGCTATACATGCTGATGGTGACGTTCAGTCTGGGAATAATTCCTCTCCTGACAGTTCTTTCTGTAATATGGCTACTGCAGAAATTAGTGTTCACCTTCATGCTGCCTTTATTGAAGATATTTGTGTGATAAGATGGACCCAAGATTCGTTAAGTTCAGTCTGGAAAAGTTGATCGTAGCAAAAGTGATAGGTGTAATGCTGCTGATTGCGGATTATTTCCACAGGATAAGGCTGACAGATTCGTTGCTGGCTAACATCATAATTCTGATATCTGCAAGTTACTTGTTTTCTTCGATAATCATTTATCTCTATGAGATTTATATCACAAAAAGAAAGTAGGGTATGATCATGGCCAAAGACAAGCATTCTGAAAAAGTGACTAGGCAGGAAAGGCACTTTAGAGGAAAGGAAATAAGCGACATAATTCTTGGCGGGCAGGACGGCCTTGTAAATGTATTAGGTGTCGTATTGGGTGTCGCCAGCGCTACAAATAATCCTTTTATCGTGCTGGTTGCAGGATTGGCTGCGACATTTGCCGAGACGATTTCAATGGCGGCAGTCGCATACACATCGACAAAAGCTGACCGGGATTATCATCAAAGAGAAAGGAATATAGAAAAGGAAGAAATAAATGCCGTTCCAGACCATGAAAGGCAGGAAATACTTGATATCTATTCGAAGAAAGGGTTCAAAGGGAAGCTGCTGAACAGCATAGTCGAAGTGATAACATCCAACAAGAAAGTATGGGTAGACACAATGATGGCAGAAGAATTGAACCTTCCTATGAAGTTCAATGCATCGCCGATAAAAAGTGCGGTTGTAGTCTTCATATCAACATTGATCGGCTCGCTCCTTCCATTGGCACCATTTTTAGTTGCGCCTACTGGAATAATTTCAATCAATGAAGCGATAGTAGTTTCACTGGTAATCTCTGTTACAGTTTTATTCACTATGGGAGCGGCCAAAGCAAAGCTCACAGTGGGCAACTGGTTTGTCAGCGGATTGGAACTTGCGACAATAGGAACCGTGGCTGCCGGAACAGGTTATTTCATTGGTTTGGGTTTAGGAAAAATTTTCGGGACTAATGTTGCTGCGGTGGGATAACTTGGTCTGATAACTCAACCTATTTCAACAAACAAAAGGCGATAAGGTAAAAATACACCAGATTTATTAAAAGAACGTTGAGTCCTGACAATTTGAATGTTAGTTCACCAATGCGTATTTGGGTGGCATCTGAGTTTCTCGCAATTCGTATGTTACTGTACCCATAGGTGAATATGCAGGATCAAAGGACATCTGCTCAATATGAGCTACAATCTTACCAAAGATTTCTAAATTGTATAATGTCTGTATAAATCATTCCTGGCTAATATTACTGTCCCGCGCAAATGTTTCTAAATCCACAAGTCTAATAATACTTTTTACGTAGGTTTCAAGGAAGAGTGAGTGGGGTGGAAAGCTTTATAAATTTAAGCAGAACTATCTAAACATGACCGAACAACTGTCTTATATCTCAGGTAATCCACATTATGCTCCCTCTTCATATTTGCGTGGTGTATTGGAGAGATATTTCTCTTATCATGATAGAACGTTTGTTAACTGGCTTTCAGATGGCGTTGCTTCACGTATTGAAAGAAGATTAGCCTTACAAGTACAGGACCTACGACATCGAAAAACCCATCTAATTTCCCGATTCGTAAAGGGTAAAATAAAAGGACTTGAAAATAACATTGCTAAAGGAACAGAGGCTTATGAATATGCCACATCAGACGAATTTAGAAAAAGACTCTGTATTTGGGAACCTTGGAAATTAGATGAATCGAGTGTGAGAAAGGGGGAAAATTTATATATAAACATTGCAAAGGGTTATGCAAGTCGGCATTTTATAGATTGGGTCAGAAATGAAGCAAAAAAATACGACATCACCGAAAATGAATTTTTGGCAAGAATTATCGAGACTATACGTAAAACAGAGTGGGAAACGATAAAAATTATGGCAGAAAGAGGTGTTGCCACTACTTATACACTACCCCATTTAATAATCGGCAGTTCACCATACACGGATTTAGCATTATTTAATTACGTACGAAGGGAATTAAAGTCTAAACGAAGGCGTAGGCTGAAACCCGATTACAAAAGGTCACTCCTATTTTCCAAGGAAGAAACCGAAAAAGAAATAGGACTTGGAAGGCTACTATTGTTACCTTATCAAATGCAGCAAGCGCTTGCACCATTAATTGGTGGTGTAACTGTTAGAGGAGCGCGGTCAGGAGATGCTGTTAGTATTTACGATAGTGTCATTAAGAGTGCATTTTCCTCGAGACGTTTTTCGGATGTTTTAAGTACTGTTGTAGAAGAAGAGGTTCATCATCAAGGTTATTTAGAAGAAGAGATGGCTAAAAGGGTGGCGATGATTCCTAGTTCCAAAAATCGGGAAATACGGGATACTAGCGACGTAAACGAGATTTTACTAGAGGCCGAGAGATTGGAATCAGATGTTGGTATTAAAATTTTTGTTCAAGAAGTTCTTCAAGATTTACCATCTGAGCAAGAATTATTTGAACCCTTTATGCGGCTAGTCAAGGGGCCGGGACACCAAATTGAAAAATAATATCTCAATGACTAATAATTATATCCCAATAAGTAATTCGGTTTAGTAGAATATCTATATTTGACATTCGTATAAGGAGAACAGACAATATCTAAGAGCATCCGCTAGTCGCACCGCATCCCGTGCAAACAAAACATGTGCCGCTCCTCACCATCATGCTCCCGCATTCATGGCACACGGGGGCATCCCCATCCGGATCATAATTTTCCCTTTCCTTCTTGGTGAATTGTGAAAGCTTTGCTACTTCATGGTTCTGGCTCTCGACTTCTTCTGCCACTTCACCGGTTACAACAATCTTCTCTCCATTTAACAATCCCAGTTCCTTCAATTCCTGCCTAGGCAGGAATTTGTACGCCATCCATTTGAAAATATAGTCCATGATCGATTTTGCGACAGGTATTTCCTCGTTGTCTGTCCATCCCATCGGCTCGAACCTGCTGTTAATAAATTTACTGACAAGAACTTTCAATGGCACTCCATACTGCAGCCCGATCGAAACAGTGGTAGCAAAAGAGTCCATCAATCCTGATAAAGTGCTCCCCTGCTTTGCCATAGTGACGAATAATTCTCCAGGCGCCTCATCCTCAAACAGTCCGACATGGATGTATCCTTCCTGGTTTCCTATCCTGAACTTGTGCGCTATGGCCTTTCTTTCTGCAGGCAGCTTTCTTCTCTGCGGTTTCATCTCTGCCTCCTTCTTTTCCTTGAACACAGCCAACGGCTGTATCATCTTGCTTCCGTCGCGATAAATTGCAATCGACTTTAATGCGAGCTTCCAAGACTCCATGTAAACCTTCTCGATCTCTGCAACCTCCGCATGGTTAGGCATGTTGATCGTCTTGCTTATGCTTCCCGACAAGAACGGCTGTACAGCAGCCATCATATGCACATGCGCCATGTAATCAATGTACCTCTGCCCTTTCTTTCCGCACCTGTTTGCGCAATCGAAAACCGGATAGTGTTCTGACTTTAAATGCGGCGCGCCTTCGATCGTCTGTGTGCCGCAAATGAATTCCGTCGCAGCTTCTATCTCATCGTCCCTGAATCCGAGTGCTTTCAACAAATTAAAGTTAGGCGCGGAATATTGCGCTCCATTTAACCCTAATCTCTCCACAGTCTCTTTTCCGAGAGTATTGATATTGAAAACGAATGACAGGTCCAAAGCTCCGGGCAGCAATCTCTCGATTTTTTCTATATCAGCTTCTGTAAATCCTCTTCGTGTCAGAGTCACCACATTGATATAAGGCGCCCCTTCGAATCTGTTGCTTCCGACCAGATATCTAAGTATGTCCGCCATTTGCTCGTCTGTATATCCAAGATTTCTCAACGCAGAAAGAATAATCTTATTTACAATTTTGAAGTAACCGCCGCCGACCAGCTTCTTGAATTTCACGAGAGCGAAATCTGGTTCTACTCCTGTAGTGTCAGCGTCCATTACAAAGCTTATCGTTCCTGTCGGCGCAATCAAAGTCGCCTGTGCATTCCTATAACCGAATCTTTCTCCTAAAGACAATGCCCTATCCCAGCATTCGATTGCAACTTTCAACAAGTATTCTGGGCATATCTGGTGGTTTATTCCGATAGGCGGGACATCCAATTTCTCATATTCGTGTTTTGGCGCATTGTAAACTGCTCTTCTGTGGTTCCTTATCACTCGCAGCATATGCTCTCTGTTCTTTTCAAACTCTGAAAACGGTCCCAATATGCTGGCCATTTCTGCAGAGGCGGCATAACTTTCGCCTCCCATTATTGCAGTTATGGCTGCTGAAATCGCCCTTGCTTTGTCAGAATCATAAGGAATTCCCAGCTGCATTAATACAGAACCAAGATTCGTATATCCTAATCCGAGACTTCTTGTCCTATATGTTACATCTGCGATTTCTTTAGAAGGCAACTGTGCCATTAAAACGGAAATTTCCAAGACTATTGTCCATAAACGAGTTGCGTGTTTAAATGTTTCTGCATTAAAGGCACCGTTCATGAATTTTACTAGATTCAATGAGGCAAGATTGCAAGCGGAATTGTCAAGGTACGAAAATTCACTGCATGGATTAGTCGCATTTATTCTGCCAGAAGCAGGGGATGTATGCCAATCATTGTACGTGGTGTCAAATTGTAATCCTGGATCGGCACATTCCCATGCAGCGTTCGCAATCATGTCCCACAATTCCCTTGCCTTGAGTGTTTTGGCGACTCTGCCATCGGTCCGCCACGTTAAATTCCAATCACGGTCATCTACAACAGCACGCATGAAATCGTCGGTGACACGAACAGAATTATTTGAATTTTGGCCGAATACATGCTCGCCTGCCGATTCAACATTATAACCATCTGCCAATCCTGCTGCGACCAATGCAGCGAATTTCTTTTCTTCTACCGCTTTCCATTTGATGAAAGTTTCTATCTCAGGGTGGTCTGCATTCAAAAGAACCATCTTTGCCGCGCGTCTAGTTGTGCCGCCAGATTTAATCGAACCTGCGACTGTGTCATAAATTTTCAGAAATGACATGACGCCGGAAGAAGTTCCACCGCCAGACAAAGGTTCGCCTTTAGCTCTTAGATTTGAAAAATTCGTTCCCGTACCAGAGCCGTATTTGAAAATTCTTGCTTCTCTTAATGCCAAATCTAGAATCCCGCCTTCATTTACAAGATTATCTGTTACAGGTTGTATAAAGCATGCATGCGCCACAGACCTTGAATACGCGTCTTGTGATTGTTTTACTTCCTGTGTATCAGGGTCGGCATACCAATGTCCTTGAGCCGGTCCTGTGATTCCATAAGCCCAGTTCAATCCTGTATTGAACCATTGAGGCGAATTTGGTGCTGCATATTGGTGCAATAGCATGAATGCGACTTCGTCATAAAATGCTTGTGCATCTTCTTCTGTTGCAAAATAATTATATTTCTTTCCCCACCAAGTCCAGCAACCGGCGAGCCTGTGCACTGCTTGTCTCAATGATGTTTCACTACCGAGGACTTGCTGGCCGTTAGCGTCCAATAGCGGCTTTCCTTCCGAATCGTATTGCGGCACTCCTCGCTTCCTGAAATATTTCTGCGCTAGAATATCAAGTGCGGTCTGCGACCAGAATTTAGGAACCTCCACGTTCTCCATTTTGAAAACTACAGTTCCGTCAGGGTTCTTTATTTGCGAAGTCCTTCTTTCCCATTCGGCAGTATCAAAAACATTCTGACCGTCTTTAGTAAAGAGTCTAGTAATCTTCAAGCCGCTTTGTTCACCGAGCTGAACCTTTTGATTTATATCAACGTCGTCCATGTTCACCCCTTCTTGAGTTCCTTTAATTCTTTTTCGAAAGATTCTATGTCTTTAAACTTTTTATAAACTGATGCAAAACGGATATAAGCGACCTCGTCCAACGACCTTAATTTCTCGCTCACCATATCACCAATTATTTTCGATTTTATTTCAACCGAATCCATGTTCCTCAGTTCGTTCTCGATTTCATCGACGGTCTTTTCGATTCTTTCCTGGTTTATCGGCCTTTTCTCGCAGGCGCGCATTATTCCAAGCCTTATCTTGTTCCTGTCGAAGTCTTCCCTGCGCCCGTCTTTCTTGATTATCGTGAGCGGCACGATCTCAATGCGCTCGTACGTCGTGAATCTCTTCTCGCACTTGTCGCATTCCCTGCGTCTTCTGAAGCTCCTTTCGTCGCTCGCTCTCTTGTCAATAACCTTTATTTCTGCGTTGCTGCAGTATGGGCATATCATGGTTACTGACTTGTGTATGCATGTTTATTAAACCACAAGATGTTGTGGTTTTTGGGCATCCTTAAGTGAATTTGCATTCGGCTTAAATATGGTTTTGTATCCTGTAGAATATGTTCTGCAGAAATAATTTTAGAAATCACTTGTATGTAGTTAACTTGCTTCGGGGGTCCCTTCGAAATCCTGAATTGTATATTTGAACTCGCTGTCTGATTTTATTGCTCCTCTTTCCTTCAAAATCTCTCTTGCGAGCAACCAGAAAATAGTAGAAATGGATCTTTTTCCTTTGTTGTTTGCAGGGATTATCAGGTCTATGTCCTTGATTTCGTTGAATGTATCGCATACAGCCACAATGGGGACGCGGGCGCTTGTTGCCTCTTTCAAGGCCTGTATGTCATTTAACGGGTCAACAATTATCACGGCCTGCGCCTCAAAAAATTCTTTGTAAGCAGGATTCGTCAAAGTCCCTGGCATGAATCTCCCTGCAACGACTCTTGTCCCAGTCACCTCAGCGAATTTTCTTATCGGATCGAACGCGATTGATTTCCTTGTTACGATCAAGACATTCTGCAATCTTCCCAGAAATTTTCCTGCAGTAGCGATTCTTTCGTCAATCTTGCTCAGATTCAATACTGCCAAGCCGTCTTCGCGAATTTTATAAATGAAATCTTTCATCTGGTCTGTCTTTTGTTTCATGCCGATATGGATGCCTGATGCTAGGTATTCTTCCTTTGGCATCAAAAGTTTTTCGGACATCAATATCTTTATTGTGGAATAACCTTTTAAAGCACCAGAACTAGCCTATGTAACTTAGGTCGCCCTTTCCTTCGTCATCCCCTTTCGGAGGCATTTGCTGCTGCATCATCTGGCCAACAGCTTTTCTTTGCATCTCTTCTATTTTCTTGATAAAGTCTTCCATTTCTTTGACTTTCTTCTCAAGCTTGTTCATGTCCAATTTTACACCCAGTAATTTTTGCAGAACGTTCAATACAGCTTCTGCAGCCTTTGGGTCCGGCAATAACGGATATCCGACAGTCTCGCCTAGAAGGCATATCCCTTTCATCCCGAAAGTTTTTCCCAAGCCTAACAGCAAACCTGAAGCGCCGATTATAGTCCCTACTTTGCTTCCAGCATCGAAATCAATTCCGTATTTTTTAAAAGACTTTTCCAAGCCATCATGGCTCACCGCACCAACAACTTTTGGCGTTTCGCGCGCTTCGCCAATCCCGAGACCGCCAAGGGTTATCATATCCTTCACATCAAATTTTTTGATGTACTCGAGGATCTCATTCGAGATCTCATAGTGCCCTTCCGGGTCTATGCTCTGCGAGTCGCCGATGAGAATGATCAAGTCCCTTTTTCCCTTGCCTTTCGCTTTGACATAATAGAACTCGTTCTTCAGCACATGCACTGAAGATGATTGTTGCAAAAGGACATAGTGCATAAAGTGAGATGATATCAACTCAGCGAACTTTTTTGCTTTCAATTCTTCCACAAGGAACTGGGCGGCTATCCTGCCTACATGCCCTATGCCGGGGAGTCCTTCGACGAAAATAGGATTCTTGAGCTTAGGCTTCTCCAGCTCGAATATTCTTGTGACCATACCACTTATTTGTTTTCATAGGTTATTTAAATTGCTTTGCTTGCAAATTATTCTGAATAAAGCATACTTTCATACTGCCTCAAAAGTGGTCTGTCGATATATTCGCTATGGGACTTATGGTGCATATTTATGCAGAAATCTTTAAGAATCATCGTGAACTGCGGACTCTTTTTTAAACTTTCTTCTCAGAATACCGTATTTATCATCGGGCGAGTACTTCGGCGGGTTGGGATTTCTGGTCTCTGATCCGCATTTAGAACAGATTATCTTGAAAGTGTATGCGCTGCAATTCTTGCATTTTCTGATCTTCATTGTATCATGCTGTAGCTTACGCTTACGTTCACTCTGCTCCCTTCAGCCGCAATCTTTTCCAATTCCTGCTCAAATTTTTTGTTGTCCGCCTTTGGATTCTTAGTGTGCAATTCGAGCCTGTACTTTGGCGCGGATATATAGGTGACTTTTATTCCGCCGTCTTCCAATTCCTGCAGCAATTTCTTTATCCTCTGTATCCCGTCGCTTTCGTAGCTGGATATCTGGAGCTCGGCTCTGATGTCAAACTCCTTTTCAATGAAATTCTTGGCGAGTACTTTCAGTATCGCATCATGCATCTTCTCTGGTACGCCAAGCTTTGATAATATCTCCGGTGTGTCGTTTATTTCTTCGAACCCGGAATAAAGATCGCCGTATTCCTCCTGCAGCTTGAATCCGATTTCTTCATACGCCTTCTCGAGCGGTATCTTCAATTCATTCGCAATGACTTTCAATATGCTGGCCGCTCTCTGCTCTTTTCTGAATTCGTTCCACTTGCTCCTTTCCTCGCTTTTAGAAACTTTTTTCAAGCTAAGGTTGAGTATATTTTCCCTAGGATCGACCTTCACTACTTTGGCGACATACTGCTTGTTGGGCTTGATGAACTTCTTGATATCATGTACCCATTTACCAGCAGCTTCGGATATGTGGATCATTCCTTCCAGATTTTCGTACTCGTCCAGAGAACACCATGCGGCAAACTGGCTTATCCTTCTGGCTGTGCAAAGAACCAGTTCTCCGAATTGCGGATAGCCCTGTTTGTGCGCCATATAATCAACTAACAGTTATTATTCTAAAGGTTTAATCTATTTGTATGGTCTTCATTGAGGCATTGGTAGTAGTTTTCTCGATCAGCTTATTGGGGCTCACTGGAGGCATTCTTTTAATTTACCGGGAGAAATGGGCAAAACTAATTTCAAAATACTTGGTTACATTCGCAATCGGTGCGTTGTTCGGGGTGGCGTTTCTCGACTTGTTGCCGGAAGCTCTGGGAGAGATTGCAGTCGAAAATGTTATGATATATTCCCTTCTAGGCATTCTTGTTTTCTATCTTTTGGAGAAGACGCTACTCTGGTATCATCATCATTCTATGGAACAGATATGGCATAAAAAACATCCTCCTGAAGAGATGGCACATCACGCAGGATATTTGATAACTTTCGGTGATGCCCTGCATAATTTTGTTGATGGGATAGTAATTGCGGCCGGCTTTCTTGTGGATATAAGACTTGGCATTACAACATCGCTCGCCGTCCTCTTTCATGAACTACCGCAGGAAATCGGAGAATTCGCTATTTTATTGCATTCGAAATTCAGCAAGATGAAAATAATCTTGTACAGTGTGGGTGCGCAAATGACGGCAGTTGTGGGAACCCTGCTCGGATTATACTATCTGCCTATAGTCGAGAATCTAACACCATCTTTGTTGGCATTCGCGGCAGGAGGGTTCATTTACATAGCCAGCACAGACCTGCTGCCAGAAACACACAGGGAGAGAAAATTAGGCAACTCTCTGATACAGATAATGTTGCTGGTATTGGGCGTGATGGTCATATGGTATCTAGGGCAGATATTCCCTGAGTGAAACTTTATAAAATAGATACACTTTAATTAAGTTGTATGTCATTAGTGCCAAGCAAGGAAAACAAAAATATAGAATTCAAGGAAAAGCTGACAACCGCTACCCATCTCAGGCAGGAGAAAAAGCAACATCTGGCGGCCCAAATGAAATATCTGTTGGAAATTGGCAAGGGCACTGCAATTTATGTTATTGGCGTTGACGATGATGGAAAATCAAAAGGTTTGAGCGAACTTGAATTTGAAGAAACTCTGAACGTTATAAAAGTCGTTGCATCTGAGAATAATGCGAGGCTTGTAAAGGTTGAAAGATTTACTGACAATGAGAACCTGCTTGGAAAAATTGTAATTAACAAAGCATCTGTGAACGGATTCAAATCACATCTAATCATAGCATCTTCAGGTCATGTTAACCATGGCAAATCCACATTAATCGGAACGCTAATGAGCGGGAAAACTGATACCGAAGGTAAGAACTGGTTGTTTTTGGATACTCTACCGCATGAAATTGAAAGAAACTTGTCCGCTGACTTGCACTATGCATTACTTGGTTTCAAAGGTAACAAGCCTATACATCTAAAAAACCCGTTAGACAAACGAGAGAGAAGCAGGGTTGTAGAGCAATCTGATAAGCTTGTAAGTTTTGTTGATGCCCCGGGTCATGAAGGATTTCTAAGGACAACAATTCGTGGTGTGGTCGGACAGGACATTGATTATGGTCTGCTTGCAGTAGCCGCCGATGACGGTGTAATGAATATGACAAAGGAGCATTTGGGCTTGCTGTTGGCTGTTAACCTGCCTGTTATAGTATGCATGACGAAAGTCGACAAAGTTGGCAAGAGAAAAATCGAAGAAACGGAATTGCAGATAGAAGAATTGTTAAAGCATGTTGGCAGGATTCCGTATGTGATAAAAGACGAGAATGATTTGAATGTTGTAATTGACAAGCTGGACACAATCGTTCCGATAGTGAAAACCTCAGCAGTAACTCTTGAAGGTTACGATATTTTAAATAAAACTTTGTTGGCGTTGCCTGAAAGAAAAAGAAATTTAGACAAACCATTCCTAATGTTCGTGGATAAGATATACAATGTTTCTGGTGTGGGAACTGTGGTTTCAGGAACTATAAAACAGGGGAGACTGCAAGCTGGAAGTGAGTTGTTGTTAGGTCCGGATGCAGCTGGCAAGATGAAGAGGGTCAAGGCTCCTAGCATTGAGATGCATTACCATAGGATAGCAGAAGCTGACACAGGTTTTGTTGTTGGAGTTGCACTGAGAGGAGTGAATAATGATGATGTTAAGAGAGGCATGATACTTTGTTCGGAGGAAATAAATCCAAAGCCTGTAAAAAGATTCGAAGCTGAGATTCTTGTCCTGACTCACCCGACAAGCATAACAAACGGGTACGAACCTGTTATTCATCTTTTCACAGTAGGGGAATCTGCTAAAGTCGAGTTAGTTGAAAAAGAATATCTGAAATCCGGAGAGAATGGCAAGGTAAGATTTGCATTCAAATATTCACCGCATTATTTGGAAGAGGGGGACAAATTTGTTTTCAGGGAAGGAAAGACAAAAGGAATTGGAACTGTGACTAAGATTTTAAATTAAACAGGTTGTATTCTCTCGTATTTAGGTCTACCTTTTTGTGGTGTGAAAAGAACAGTGTCTATAGGCACTTCAAAATCTCCTGTTAATGTATTACTGATATATTGTGCTAATCGTCTATCTCTAATTCTTAATATACCTCCTCTACGTGCGTAACCTATTCCACCATTTTCAGCATATACGCCCAAAACAACTGGGGATTTTACTTTACTCTGCACATGTGTTCTATTAGCTACAACAACTGGCAGAGTGTGTTCTATTTCATCGAATTTTACTGGATAGAAAAATAAGAGATTCTCATCGGTCTTGGTATAATCTTGAAGGAATTCATCCGCAGATACTTCAGAATATCTGAAATCCACCCAAGTTGGTTTTCTTTGATCAACAAAAGTTTTTTTATCTAATAACTCGTTCCAAACTTCTGTATACTTATGCCCACCCATATAAGGTTCTTCATAAATTCCAATCCACTGCAATCTACGTCTTCTTAAAGAAGCTTCTATTTTCTCTCCAAACTCATCCCAAAAAATAGAAACGTTTAATGGATACCAAAAAAAGTTGTTTCGTCGTCTACCAGCAAACAGACCTCTTATATGTGGATAAAAGTGTTCGGGTAAATCAATCGGATTATGCTTCACATATTCTGGAAGTGTAGCCACTGTATGACTTAAAAGAAGAGATGGGTATGCGGCATAACGCGCGTTTCCGATCTCGTTAGGGTGATAAGGACGTGCTGTAACAAGAAGAGGTATTCTATGTTCGTCAACGTTCAATGTGATAATGGTTATTGGCACCCTTTCATTGGGATATAGATACACGTCTCTTTCTTTAATTTTTTTGTTTTTTTATTGACCATACGTAGTTGAAACATCTCCTAAGTGAACCAATCTATTTCGAAATTCTTTGAAAGTTAAATATTCTCTAGGATCTGGTGCGTAATCCGTGCCCCACCAAAAGGGAGACTTATCATCAATGAACCCCTTTCTTTTGAATTCTTTGATTGTTTCTATATCTGGTGCATTTGGAATTCTTATTTGCATTAATTGTTAGACGAGAGTGAATAATTTAAACTAATAGCGCAGTACCACCAGCATGGTGACTAACTCTCGGCCTTATATTCACAGTAAAGATTTTTTCCAAGTTATCATCTAAAATCACGGCACTGCCTGGTGCTCGCGGCAAATCGCCAATAAATTTTTCAAGTTTTTCTCGGATATATGTCTGCATTACAGAATGCAACGATTGCAAGTCATCCCTGCTAGTCAACCTGAATGAGATTACGATGTCGGTCTGCGAGATTACATCCTGATGAACTTTGTTTGGCATTTGCGTAATTGTTATTAATCCGATTCCGGGCTCTCTGCCTTCTTTTGCTATTCGCTTTATATCGGCACTAGAACTGACATCCCTATCATTTGGTACAAACCCGTGCGCTTCCTCGTATACCAGCCATGTCACTGGAAACCTTACTTTTGGTTGTTCGCCTGTAATTTTCGCAATTTCCTCTTCTTTCCTTGCTAAGATTCTTTGATGCAGAACTTCCCTTGTTATTAATCCTGCAACTAATGTTCTTACTTCCTGTGATTTTAATCTTGAGAAATCGAAAACTATGACTTCGCCCGGTTTCACCAATTCGCTGACCTTAGTTCCTTCACGTTTAATTACACCCCACTGCGATAGTACATCTAACAAGCTTGTCAATGCATCCTTAGTTTCTTTCTTTGCCCTCGCATCACTTTCTATCGAATCCTGCAAATCGTCCAGTCCAAAAGCTTTTCCAGCTTCCAATAGAGAGTTAAAATTCTTTTCCAAAGCCACAGCAAGTTCACCATTTCTTTCCAAATTAAACGCGAGAATTAAATCTTCCGCAGTTAAATCGCCCAGAGATATGCTCATTATGCCATCGACGGGTATTTCCGCCTTCTCGTATTCTTCACGCTGCTTTTCTGGCACGTAAATTTTTATTGCATCGAATCCTTTAGGTTCGAGTTTCCATTCATCCAACAGCTTTACTTGAGCGTCATTGGGATATTTCATGCTCCAATAGATCCCTACAGGGTCGAAAACAACGAATGCCATCTTATTACGGTACTGCTCTGGCAATGAAAAGAACTCTTCCAGAATTACAGATATGCTATAAGATTTTCCACTCCCCCTCTTGCCGGCGCAAAGTATAACATGAGGCTTCAATAAATCCAGGTATACCTTTGTAGTCAAATGGGCGTCTTCGCCTGTGCCTACAATATGCTTTCCTATATATCCAGTGGCTTTGTTGCCAAACTTTTCCAAGTCTTCTTTAGTCCTGCCGACTATAGTCTCGTAAACCATATATAGAATTTAACTTTGAATCAAATATTGTTCTTGTTGGGGGACTTGGTATAACTTGGTCAGAATTCGACCTTGGGGTTAAGGACAAATTGGTCGCGATCCGAGTTCAAATCTCGGGGTCCCCATTAATTTAAAAATAAAACTATGTAATGATTCTTACACGGGGTTGTGATCTAACTTGGTATGATACCTGCCTTGGGCGCAGGAAGTTCTGGGTTCAAATCCCAGCGACCCCACTTTAATTTTAAAAGATTCTAATTTGAATAATGCAGAGATCACAAAAACCCGACTGGCAAACTAAAATCGCAAAAGAGAGAATCGAAATTTTATTCGCGCTGGCAGAAAAGGAATTCAAGAAAAATCTCGAAAGAAGCAGGCGTTATGTCGGATTGGCAAGAAAGA
>CAZYBR010000016.1:13022-16557 GCA_964645905.1 uncultured archaeon | reverse complement strand
GTTGTGCTGTTGACATGCAATAATGATTGCGGCGATGTCGTCCCGATGCCGACATTGCCTGCGAAGTAGTTATAAGCACTAGGATCAGAGGCGTAGAATGAGAATGGCGTGTTTGTTTGTGTCCCAGTTGTAATATCATCAACATATACTCCATAAGTACTAGTGATTGTTCCTGTGTTGCCTAAAGGACTCGTTACACGGATTCCGTACAAGGTTCCTATAGTGCCAGAATTACTAACTCCTGCAGATAATACAGTTCCTGTTGTCATTGTAGCAGATGCACCATTTGTAAGAGTCCCACCAATCATTTGAGCATCTTGTATACTTCCAGAGCCAGCATTATTTATTGCACCATTTATACCAAACATAGTACCTACTGTGCCTGAGCCCGCATGATAAGCAGCATAATTCATTACTACTAAAGTTAAGTTAGTTAAATTTGCACTGCTGGTGGAGGGAACCGCACCTAAAGCATTAACAGTATTTATCCTCTTGGCACTCGTAGGGCCAGTAGTGAGACTAACATTGGTATCAAATTGATTGACTTGGAAGGGAGTGGTAAAAGTAGGATCTGTAAGGGTCAGTAAACGTAGGGCGGTGGTACTAACTGCCGTGCCACGAGTGTCTGTATAAGTACCTAAGCCATCTGTTTTCCTAATATCTACTATGCCTACAGGAGATGTCGTCCCGATGCCGACTCTGCCAGAAGTTCCGTTGACAAATAAGACGTTACTGACATTCAACGCACTGGAGCTGTTGGCTATTTCCAGCAGATAATTAGACGATGTTGTGTTGATGCCGACAAAAGTCTGGTTTACAAACAATAGATTGCTTACATTTAATCCAGCGGAAACATTATTGACTTCCAGCGCATATCTTGGTGATGCAGTCCCGATGCCGACGTTGCCCGATGAATCTATGAACATCCTTGCAGTAGAGCCATGGCTGATATTAAGCAGATTACCCGTTGTATTTTGTACATTCAATGTAGTTGTCGGCCCCCTGGTCCCGATGCCTACACTGCCGCCGCTGGTAATCCGCATTCTCTCAAATTGGGTAATTCCCCCATCGGCAGTGGTGAAAAATAACATCCTTCCTGGCATGTCGCTTGCGCCAGGCTCACCATCAATTTCAGTTCGCATCTGGGCAGCAGTCCGAAAAGTGACACCATCATACCCCGCATAAAGATGGCGTCCTACCTGGTCCCCATTTTGCACTATCTCATATGCTCCAAGTGAACCACGAGCCTTATGCGTATCAATAAAAGCAGGGTTGATGCTATTGGTCACTCTGCGGGCATAGATACCGCCAAGAGTCCCTTCGACATGGAGATTGACTTCAGGTGCTGTAGTCCCTATGCCGACCCTTGAATTAGTAGTGTCGATGAAGAACAGCGGTGCATTTATGCTAATGTTGTTAGTTCCAGACACGTTCAATGCACTAGTGTTGACCCAAGTGCTAGTTATTGATGTTGGTGCATAAACAGGCAAAGAAATCAAAACTAAAGCCGATATAAAAAAGAAGCACAGTAATACTCTCATTTATTATTCCCTTTAATTTCTTTGATGAGAATCGGTGTGGTTTTATCCAGTTTTTCGTTAGGATGTTGCAGCAGAGGAGACACTAAGATTTCTGTTTTCTCACTCCATTCTTTTAACTCTATCACTTCAGACGGAATTGTAATTCTTGCCTGATTGTTTTTATCTATGTATATTTTAGCCATATTTCATACCTAAATAATTATTTTTTAGATATAAAATATATTGGAATTCTACATATTTAAGGAGAATTAAGGGTGTATCTTGAGATGATTTGCTTTATGCTTATTTGAAACTAGAAGATTGGTTGAAGGCCGATGAGGAAAGAATTCTGGCGAAAAATTAAAAATTCTTACCATCCACTGCAGCGGTTGTTGAAATTGTTTCTCTGCGTGATTTTGGCGCTGATTTTTCTTTATCGATACTCTCAAGATTTAAAGCGATGAAGAATTTAGAAATAACCCTTCTACCAACTGATATTTTAGAAAAGTCTGTGGAAGTAAGGAGAAACTATAACCTGTCTATTTTCGATTCTATTCATGCCGGCGTATGCCTTATAAAAGAGAAGAGACTGGTTAGCACGACCCCGTTTCCGACAAAGTTAAAGAACTAACAAGAATTGATCCGAGGAATGTCAAGTAGCAGGGTCCAAGTGAATGGTATAATAAGGCTGATTGTTGGTTTGGATGCGAGTTTTCACTTTTAGGTAGGCGTCAATTTTATTTCATAATACCAAAGCTCATAGGAACAAGCTTAACTAAATTTGTTTTCTCAAATGATAGTGAAATTTCTTATTTTGCGAAACCTGTGTCTTCTAGACACGCCATAGAGGAAGTCTCTGCCCTCTCTTTAGGTTAAACAAATCTGCCCTGGAGATATTTATTTACTGTTTACCAATTATCTATATCATCAATATAGTCCATCTAATATGACCATCAGTTCAGATGATTTGGAGTACAGTTATGAATAAAGAAGAAATCGCCAAACGGAAAATACAAACTACTCTGGAAAACCATCCAGAAGGTCTTTCTGTGATTGAGCTGGCAAAATTTACTAAACTCCATCGACAAACTGTTGCAAAATATGTCTTGGTTTTGGAAGCCATAGGAAAGATTGTCAGGCGCAAAGTAGGGCCTGTGTCTTTGCACTACACTGCCGAATACTACTCCCGTCTGATTAGAAATTCCGGCTCGCTTAGGAAGGTGACTATGTGAAAACAATTATAATCCTAAGCACCGTCATTCTCACACTGATATCATTTATGACATCTGTGACAGCTGTGACAATCGAACCTGATGTTTTCCTAATTTTGGAAAACTACAGCCAAAATATGACTTTTTATAAAACATTTGAGTTCGACAACATAACAGTCTATGGTGATCAGGTTTGGTTCGGCAATGATTCGTCACAGATCACGTTTATTTCCACTTTTTCCTTTAATTTCATAAACACGACACTAATAGATTATTATTTGCTGGATTACAATGTAACTATCCAGGCAACTGCACCATCAACCCCAAACTTCCTGTTCTTCAACATATCACGAAACGATACAAGTTTATGTTCTGTCAACAGAACAGATATATCCAATGGATTATACGCGTTTTGTCGGAAATTTAGCGAGAGTGCGGCATCCGATATTTCTTTAAGAGACGTGTTTCGAGGTTTATTTGGTGGGAACAGGCAAACAACGAATGCTTTATCTGTAACAGGCCTAACCGCTAAATTAAGTTCATTTATCCGATCGTCCAGTAACGGCATGGATTTCGCAGAAACAATAGTCACCAGTCTAACCCGTCTAAGGACACTAACTCAATCCTTAGGTATAACAGATTCCATACAGGCTCTATTTACTAGAGTTAGACAAGTTACTGAAGCATTAGACCTAACTGATGTTACTACACGTCTATTATCCTTAACCAGAAGCTTAAGCAATGCCATCGACCTCACAGAATCAATAACTGCCAGCCTCGGCAGATTCAGACAAGCCACCCAAG
>CAZYBR010000016.1:0-12922 GCA_964645905.1 uncultured archaeon | reverse complement strand
CAGATTCGATAATTAGAAACCTATCGCTAGTGAGACAGTTCACGAATGCCGTAGACCTCACCGATTCCATGAGTAAAATAGCTTCATTTACAAGATCTTTAACGAGTTCCATAAGTACAACAGAATCCATGGCTCGGTTAGTTTCCTTTACACGCCTATTGACGAATGCAGTTGACCTGAACGATGCCGCATCAAGATTGGTCTCATTCCAGCGGCTGCTTACACAAGCATTAGATTTAGCAGAATTGCAATCAAAACTATCCATGTTCCAAAGAATAACTTCACTACAGTTTCTGATAACTGCAACCACCTCGCCAATTTTCAAGACAATAAGTGCGACTTTCATATTACCAGTTTCATCTGTTGCTAAAGGTGAATTTATTGAATTTGATTCCAACATACACAATACTGGTACAGAACCGCTAAATGCCAGTGTGGGAATAGAAATCCGTAATCTAACCCACTTGGTCACTACGATTAACTCTTCAAATGTCACACTTTCCAATGGTCAGGGAAAGACCATCATAAACTTTTTGAATACAATCAACATGTCGCCTGACAGGTATAGGGTTGATGCAACTATATTTTATGATGACAGGGCAACTACGAAAATAACTAAAATAATTGACATCAATGATGCCGCAAACATACAAATCGGAAACTATACGAACACATCAATAACCTTCACAGCAAACACACCGACCTTAATAACTGCAAATACAAGCGTGGCCACTACGACAAACATAAGTATAGTTCTGAATTCGACCAACGAAGGTGGAATAGGCATTTCAGAATTCTCAGCAGTCCAAAACCAAACAATAAGCGACCAAACAAAGCTAGGTAAATTCATACATGTCAGAGCAAGTCCCAACATCACTGACAACCTAAGATGGTATTGGCTGAACATTTCTTATACCGACGCGCAAGTTTTGAGCGCAGGAGTAACAGAATCAACTCTGAGAATTTGGTTCTACAACGCCACTACCAACACTTGGCAGCAAGAAACAAATAGTGGTGTGGACACTTCATCTAACTATGTATGGGCTAATGTAACACACTTTTCCCTATTTGGATTATACGCCACAACCGTGCCTTCAGCACCATCCGGAGGCGGAGAAGTTGGCAGTGGAGGAGGCGGAGCAGCTGTATCTATAACATCGTCAACACAACTACCAACAACTTCAGTAGAATTTACAAAGTGGTCTTTGCTTAAGGAAATCAGAGCAGGCGAGAGCATCGTCGAGAGTATAAGCATAAAGAGCAAGACTGTAGAAAGGATAACAAACTTGCATGCTGAAATATCAGGAATACCGACAAGTTGGGTGAGTGTATTCCCAGAATCTATAGAATTGGAAGCCGAGAAAACTAGCGCATTCAACTTAGTCATCACAGTTCCTAATGATATCGCACCAGGTGATTATAAGGTGCTTGTAACTTTAAAGAACTCAAATGTTGAGGATTCAGCATTCATGATACTCAGAGTCAAAAATTATCCAAAAGGGTATGATATACCTATAATAACAAGAGCTGTGCAGCTCGACTATGAGAATAACAAAACAAAAGTGAGTTTGGATGTCAACAATCCTGTCAGATATTACAAACTAGTTGAACTCCAGGAAGAAATACCAAAGCCGCTTGCTCAATCAGCCCGCGAGATACAATTCGAGCCGTATCCCGATGAAATATTACGTGAAGACCCATTAGTACAGTGGAACCTAAGAGAAATGGTAATAAACGACACTAGAAAGCTCTCTTACATAACTAAAGGGATCTTGGACGACTTTACAGGATACGTATACTTCCCGCTCAAAGAGCTGTCCTTAATAGAAACCAAATTGCCTACAGGATTGAAGGTTGTTGATATCAGTCTAGAGCCTTTGTTTGCAGGCAGATCCAGCATAGGCAAGGTAACTGTCGAAAATATAGGCGAAGATGCGAAGAAACTTGAATTTTCCATGCACCTACCGCCAGGATGGAAAATACTGCCAGAAAAGATAGAGGCTAGCATAGGAGTGCATGAAAGAAGAGAGTTTAAATTCTCAATCGTAGTTCCGGAAGACGTCTCTCAAGGCGACTATATAGGCACAAGCATACTAGTGTGGGGCCAAGATACGTACATAAGAGAGTCTGTACTTCATGTAAGCACCTTACCATCTTACTTACCATTGTTAATTGTATTGGGCGGATTGGGTGGAGCTGTGGCATACTTTGTTTACAAATCTAGAAAAGCAAGAGAGAGGCCACTTACAAGCAAACTCAGAATGGTTGCATCAAAAATCAAAATTGAATTCGAACCGGTTGCAGAGCAAAGACTAGAAAAGGAAATTTCCAGCCCGGCTAAAATCAAAACAGGGCTTGCGGAAGATTTGAAAGATGAAATGAAACGCAAAATAATGAGTAAACTTAAACAAGAACTGGAGAAGAGAATGTATGAAAAATAAGCAAAATGGGATAGCTGTGAAAAAACAAATAATAATTATGTGGGCTATAATCGGAGTTATATTTTTATCAGCAATATCACCCGCCCTAGCTCAGGAATCTGGAGAAATAACGCAGCTAATATACTCGCCTTCCGAACCTGTAGTTTTCGACGACACGACAATCTCAATTCGCGTAGAAAACTCAGACAAAACTAAGGATTATTTCATGTTGCTTCAAATAATCAAAGATGGTAAAATGGTCAACGAACAGAAGTTTACATTTTCGCTTGGAAGTGCAAAAGGCATAACGTTCACACCACAGTACACGCCCCAAGACATAGGTGTTCATGAAGTTGTAGTCAAGCTATTTGACAAGTTCCAAATAGACTTGCTTGACACGAAAGTAATCGACTTTAATGTGGTTAGCCACTTGGGGCCGTTTGACATAATTTTGGATCCTCTGACTACAAGAATCAGACCAGGGTTTAATTTGCCGGTTAAACTCCTTTTGGAGAACATGGGAACAAAGGGTGTTGATGTAGAGGTTAGATTGTCCATCAATTGTCCAGACAAAGTTTTGACCCAGACTCTTACGGTTTTTGCACCTTCGGATAATGATACCGAGAGGATTGTTGGTATGCTTGTATGCGATCAGGAGGGGTTGTATGAAATAATTGGCAGCATTATACTGTTCAATAAAACTTGGGTATCGTCTTCAAGTCAATTTTTCGTTAATTCATCATACACAAGTCTGCGGTTTGACGTTCCCGAAAAGCTAATAATGAGACCCGGTCAGAATTTCACGCTTCCTATCGAAGTGACAAACCTTGGCAGTCAAAAGATTTCTAATCTAGAATTTGTCATTCAGAGAATTCCATTAGCATGGCAAAAGATTTCACCATCCTCGGTAACAGAAGTGAAACTAAATGAAACAGTAATTTTCATAGTCGAGATAAATATACCACAAGATGCGGAAACTAGGCCATATGAAGCTAGATTTACTGCAGTTTCCCCAGAAGTCATTGAAAGAAAAATCGCCACATTAGAAGTAGTTGCCTTATCAACTATACCTCCCATTAAGTCTACAGGATTTTCTATATTGACATATGTAATAATCTCTATGTCATTGCTGGTCAGTTTGATTGTATCAGGCATTATCTTGCAGAGCTATCTTAGAAAAAGACCATACTGGCCAATAAATAAAGAAAAAATGAACATTTTGAAAAAAATAAAGGAAAAAATTAGAGCTGGGGCATAGCTTGACCTTTTATTTCATAAAAACTAAATTTCATAGTAGAAATGTCACGAGTAATTGGCGTCTTCTCGGGTAAAGGCGGTGTCGGTAAGACTACAGTAGTATCAAATATAAGCTCCGCACTTGCAAATGTTTTCAGCAAGAAAGTAGTAGTTTTCGACAGCAATCTCCACAGTTCCCATCTAGGTTTGCATTTCGGCTTGTATGACGATTTGCCTGTGACATTGAAAGAGGTCCTAAAAAGGAAAGCATCAATACTGCAAGCCATCTACATCTCCCCAAAAACTGGGGTAAGGATAATTCCGGCGCCTCTAAATGGCGCTGGATTGAATCTAACAAAAACACAGTGTCGCGGTCTGCTTGATAAGGTACGCAATAATTACGATATTGTTATTCTTGACTGTCCCCCTGGATTAGGCAAGGAAGTGATAGTTCCTATGCAATCCATAGACGAGGCGCTTGTCATAACGACACCAGATATAGCCGCCGTAACTGATGCAATAAAAACAACAGAGCTTCTGAGGAAATTCAAGAAAAATGTTTTAGGCGTCGTGTTGAACAGGTGTTCACATCGGAAATATGAATTAACTACCGAAGAAATAGAATCAACAACAGGCTATAAGATAATAGCGTCAATACCCGAGGACTCGAATGTGCCCGATTCCATATCTAAAGGGGTACCTGTTACAATGTCGCGCCCATTTTCAAGATCAAGCATAAAATTCAAACAACTTGCCGCATCTCTAATAAATGAAAATTATAGAGAAGAGACCATGTTGGAAAGGTTAAAAAGCATGTTCAATTTCAGATTACCCAAATCTATAAAACGTGAGATTAAACCAGTTCCTGACGGTCAAATTATGAGAAAAGAGGTTTCAGATGTAGTCGAACTGAAAGAGGATTTGACTGAAGAAGCAAAAGCCGAACTTATGCAGGAGATAATGGAAAAGGTAAGGAAAAGGCTGAAGGAGAGAATGCATGAAAGTTAAAAGCCAGCTAGAAGTGCCTGATGAACTGGTGGATGAGATTGTAGACGAGATACTCACAGAAAGCGAGCACAAAAAATCAACAGAAATGTCTCTGGCGAAAGACAAATTCCTAGATGACGACTCGCCTAAAATAAAATTAAGATTGCAAAATCTCGAAAACAGAATCGAGAAGCATGTGCACGACTATAAAACCACGGCTATTGAAGTCGAAAGACAGATTGTTGACAAATTTTCAGAGTTCGAGCAAGAAAACGAAAAACGCCTGATTTATCTACAGGGGCAACTGGGTGCTTTAAGAGAGGCGATGATAAAGTTAAGCAACGAATTTAAGCAGTTTAAAGAAAGCATATCTTCTCATAAGCATTAAGTTTAAAAATGAAACTTTTGAGAAATCTCACCAAATTCGAAAAAATTTATACAGTACTTTTTATCGCTAGCTTAGTCGCAGGCACAATAAACGGCGTATTAAACAGGCAATATTTCACATGTTGTGAAGATGCAATAGGAGTCCCGCCTGAAGGGACAAGTGTATTGAAAATATTCTCAAATAATTTCCTAATCTCTTTAACAGAATTGGTAACTGCAGGTGCAACTAGCTTGTATTACAACTTCCACACTTTTTCGATAGCATCCAGCTATCTGCTTTCGCAAAATGCGTTCTACATGATTGTAATTATTCTGGCGATGGGCAGTTTCGAGCTTGTTGGTAGCGTTCTTATGGCTTTAATCGGAGTCACCTTCATCGAACAAAAAGTGTTTAAAATCAAGTCAAAACTAAGATACAGCACACTTTTTTTCGCAGGCACAGCTTTAATTTTCGTCGGAGCTGTAATAGAATACACTTTACTTAGACCAATAACCTGAGACTTAAATACTATAAAGGTAAATTCGCTATCATGAAAGTTCTTCTAATGCTTTCATTAGTTCCACTGGTAATTATAGCCGGCTGTACTAAGGTGGAGACAGGTGAGACTCCTTCTAACACGACACAAATATTACCCGGAACACTAGAGGGCATTGCACCTGAAATTACAAAAGAGTCACCCTCCTCCGCGCAGATAACTACAGGCACATCAGTAGAAGTTGTAAAATCTAGTGAAGATGCAACAGCACCTAAAACTTACCAAGTAGTTATCAGTGAAGGGTTGGGTATAAAGGAAGGCTCAGGTTAAATTTTAATATCTACAGCATCAAATCGTTTTTGCATAAAATCAATGTAAAAATAATCTTTAAGTACATGAAAAATCTGCGGACTTCAGTCCGCAGTCGAAATTGGAGGGCAGCATAATAAAAAAGGAAACCGCGGTGCTTTAGCCCGCGGAGGATGTCATATTCAATAATCGTTCCTAGTGTACAACCATTTATCAATTTTCCTTGTTTTTATTTCCAGTTTTATTCTAATTTTTGTTTGGTTTAAAAAGTTTAAGAAAATCATTTTGTGCTGTTTAGGCTGTTTGTTATGAGTTTTGTCATTGTGACATTCACAAAAGCGCCGGTAGTTGCTATGAAGCTAAACGACAAGAGGGCTATCGAAACAAAGGCGAACAACAAAATTAAAAACAATAAGACATATCCCATAAATAAATCATGTCGAGATTCGCTTATATATCACGGGCTTCTCTTTATTCGCTGTCGCTGACCCTGGGCGCAAGAATAAATGACATGCTTGCCTTGTCGCCTGCCTTGAACTCCAGCCTCATCGGATAGTCCTGACCGAATTTGATGGCTACACTGTCGGCAATCTTAGCAGCCTTTGCCATTTTCTTTAAATATTCAATTGGATATCTCGATTTTACCTGGGTGTTGCTTTCCAAGTTCAACAGATTTTCATTGCCACGTTCAAGTTCGAGCTCTGCTCTGCTTACATCGCCCTCTGCCCGCATCGCGAACTTGTCACTTGATGTCTCAAAAATTACAGCATCCGAGATTATATCCGCGTCTTCGATACCCGATTCAAGTATGTGCGGCTTTACTTCGACTTTCGCAGGGAACTCAAGCTGGCTTATCGGAGGTATCTCTTCCTGGCTTATGTCAAGCAACGGGACGACAAACTTCCTTTTCGATTTGCCTTCCAGCCTCACTTCCAGCTTCGAGCCGTCCAAGCTCAAAAACATCTTATCATCCGTGCCGACACGCTTCAATACAGACAAAAGATTTGTGATGTTCAATCCTATTCTCTGTTCAGCGTCAATTTTATATTCTTCAAATGCGCTTGCAGATATCTTGAAATCGACAACGGAAACCATTGCGCGGTCCGCTGCTACAAATGATATGCCGTCCTGGTTCAGAGAGAATACACCTTCGTCTATCAGCTCGCCGATGGTGGATATGCTGTTTACGAACAATCTAGGGTCAGATAATTTGGCATTGAACAACTCATACACCTGCTCTAATATATAACTCATTAATCTTTTTAAAGAGATCGATGTCAAGCCCTTCGAGATTCTGGATCGTGTCAGCTTTTAGTTTATCTTCCATCACCGAACAAAAGACTCTAACCAATTTGTTTTTATCAATTTTTTTATCTGATAATATTTCTATTTTTCCCGTGGTATCATCGAGTATGAAAGAATTTTCATCGACGCCAACCACGTTTCCCACCAGAGAAATCCTTGAATCCTTGGAGTCTACACTGGAGATTTGTTTTGGGATATAATGGAAATTGGACATTAAATCTAGTTCTAACTAGGAACTTAAATATAAATTCTAGCCGTAAGAACGCCACGAATAACCGCATTTCGTGCATCTATAGAACATCGTCGGCGGCTCGTCTGCCGACCGGGTCTGCTGCATCCACCAATAAGCTTCCATATGCTCGCAACGCGGGCACATTATTTTCGTCTTCGGCAATTCGGAGAACTGGTCCTTTTCGTTCATCACTATGACTCTTTTCTTGCCTTCAGTGAGGGCTGATTCTATCCTCAGCTTCTCGCCCTTTGTCTTGTAGACCTTGTGGCATTTCCTGCAAACAAGATAAACGTTCTTCCTTTTCTTTTCGATTATCAGCAGGTTCCGGCATTTCTCGCAAAATCTCATTTATCCACCAAGCAAACGATTAAGTAGCACCTTAAAATAACCGACTTTAGGTATTATAAAGATTACCTTGCCGTTGACTTGCTCTGATTTCACACTGTGCTCATATGCAAGCTGTCCGAGATTGTTGTCGCCTTTGGTTTGGTAAGTGCCGTCGTCATTTACTGTTATTATCCTGTGGATTATCGGGGCGCTTATTCCAGAAACCGAGTACACTATGACATCGCCGATTTCGTAGCTTTTTCCGCCTTTTATTACGGGCATATCGCCGACAGAGAATCCATTTTTGATGGGCCACGAATCCACGTAGCTTTTATTATAACCTAGATTGTCCCCCAGCCATTTGTAATGCGTGACTTCAGGATTCCGGTGCTCCATCGAGCTACTGACAACTGCGACAACAGGGGTGCTGCTTGATAGGATGAACGAAAGTATCAGATAATAAAAGATCACAGCTGCCAAGAAACCAAGAAAAATGTTCCCCCACCATGTATCGGTGAGGACCTTTGGTATCAGTTTCATTCAACTAATAATGGAAAAGCGTATTTAAAACTAACCTGCTCTATTAAAGAGCAAAAGCTAATAAATCTAAGTTGAGAATTGAATTTCTATGGTAAAGAAGCTCCCGCCAGAAGCGATGGCAAGACTGTTCAATAGAGTTTATGTCTGCAGAGTATGCTCATCGAAAATCAGGGCAGAGCCGACGCTGGTAAGGCATCAGAAAGTCAAGTGCAGGCATTGCGGCTCAACCGCTCTTCGTCCAAAGCGCAAGCCTTTAGTTTAAGTCTATTTTATATAAGGAAATAGGAACGGCATAAATAATAATTTAACTAAATACGAATGGTATCCTGTATGGAAAGAAAGCTCATCAAGAAATGGCTTGATGCTGGAATAAGACCTAGCAACTTGGAATTCTTCACAAACAGGCCAGATCTCATAATGGGAAAAATGCCAGGTCAGGATGCCGAAGTGGAATACGTCTGTCCTCATTGCCAATTTTATGACGTCAAAACCGTTCCGATGGAAAAGGGCACGACAAAGTCTGGAAAGACAAGTAAAAAATTTGAACGGCCAGAATTCACTTGTTCCAAGTGCAACAAGACAATTAAAGTTCTAGCGCTGAAGAAGAAATAATCATTGTATCAGATAATACCCGCTGCTAATCTCGCTATAAAATGCGTTGGCTCTGTTGATGGCAGAAATCTGGAAATAATAACTTCCTTTATACATCGTGCTTGCATTCAATGGCATTATGTAAAAGTTTATTGTCGTTGACGAATTGGAATCTATGTTAGGCGAAGGGTTTTGGAAATTGCATCTGAATCCGTAAGGACAGTAATGTATTAACGAGAACAATTCAGGACCGCAATTTTGGTCTTGATTGGCTATGTTGACGTTGTATATCATGCTGTTATTGTTTGGAGGGGTCGCATTGGTAAGCAAGATTTTAGGATTCGCCCTTGTGCAATTCAGGTAAGATGACGGAGTAAATATAGCTTGAAGCGAATGGTCCCTATCCATTTTGATTATAGCTGTGGTGTTATACACCGACTCCCCATCCAGCCTCCAAAAGCTGAAAGTACTATTTCCATATGGAACTGCCTTTATTTCGGCGTAAGACCCGCTGTCATAATAGTATGTGTCTGCTATGGGTAGAGTGGTGCCATTACCCGTGGTACGGATATCCAATGAGTAAGTTGCAGTGGTTTCTGTTGAAGTCTGTCCAGGAGAAGGTCTCGGTATGTTTTGTATGAAAGAGCCGTATGGGCTGAAGATGGCCTGAACTCTTATAGACTTGTTCATGTCGCCTAATCCAAATGTTATATTTTTGCTAACTTCGAATGATGGAAGTTCAGAAGTATCTATTGCATATGTATATCCCGGCTCTATGTCATTCAGGTTCGTCAGATTTAGCAATGCCGATCCGAAATAAATCTTCAAGCTTTTCGCAGTGATTTTAGCAATTCCAGTGTTTTGTATAGAGATGCTATCCCCTTTCTGTGATAATGAAAAATCCGTAAATCCTGGTATATATTTTTGTATTCTTGTTTCAGATTTTCCCGTATTGGTGTCTTCTGTCGTCATTTGAAATATTCCAGTTAGGATGACAGCTACACTTACCAATACAATAAGTACCATAGCGCCTGAAACCATAATTACTATTTGACCTTTCTTCTTTATTTCTAGGGTCCGTTACCAAATTTAAATAACGCTAGAGACATTATACCATTATGCTTAGGTGGCAGAACGGCTATGCAGGCGCCTGCAGAGCGTCGTAAGCGAGTTCGACTCTCGCCCTGAGCTCAATTTTAATTTATTAGAGTCTCAATTAGAGTTATGCCTCTTAGACTTTTCAATACCCTCACCAAAAAGAAGGAACTATTCAAACCACTCAAAGACAAACAAGTGAAGATGTTCGTCTGCGGCCAGACTGTTTATGACGACGCCCATCTTGGACATGCAAAGAACTATGTCAATGCAGATGTCACTGTAAGATTTCTAAGATTCTTAGGATACAAGGTAAATTACATCCAAAATATTACGGATGTCGACGACAAGATAATAAACAGAGCGAAAGAAAACGGAGAAGATCCTCTAAAACTAGCCGAACGTTACACCCAGAGATTCTTCGAAGACATGGAAAGGTTGAAAGTGAAAGATAGCGTGAATGCTTATCCAAAATCCACAGATTACATACCGCAGATAATAAACCAGATCAACATCTTGCTGAAAAGAGGATATGCGTATATAGTAGACCATAATATCTATTTCGATGTTTCAAAGTTCAAGGACTACACCAAATTGTCAAGGATGAAACTGGAAGAGTTGGAAAAGCACAGGATAGAGCCCGATGACAGAAAAACAAATCAATATGATTTCTCATTATGGAAGTCTGCAAAATCAGATGAAATTTCTTGGGACTCTCCGTGGAATCGCGGTCGCCCGGGCTGGCACATTGAAGATACTGCCATCACCTTGAAAATCTTTGGTTCACAGTATGACATACATGGTGGTGCAAATGAACTGATATTCCCTCATCATACTAATGAGATTGCTCAAGCTGAAGCAGCAACAGGTAAAAAACCTTTTGTGAAATACTGGATGCACTGCGGTGTCCTGAAAATCAGAGGAGAAAAGATGAGCAAGTCTTTGAAGAATTTCGTGACTATAAGGGAAGCTCTTGGAAAATACACACCAGAAGTTCTCAGAATGTGGATAGTGTCAACTCATTATAGAAAGCCGATAGACTATAATGAACTCGATTTGGAAAATGCGAAGAAAAAAGTGGATAAAATAAAGACAACTCTTGAAAGAATCAAGGAAAATTATGAAAGGGGCAGCAGGAAAGATTTTCTAATTAAGTCTATCCAGAAGCTACAGAAAGAATTTGTTGACGCTATGAGCGATGATATTAATGCACCTCTAGCCCTGTCTAAATATTTTGAAATTGCCACACTTGTAAACAAGCAGATTGATAAAAACCAGTTCTCGAAAAAAGATCTCAAATTTGCAGAGAAAGCATTAACAGAATTGGGTAATCTCTTCCAAATAATTTCCTCAGAAAAACAGAAAGAACTGCCAAAAGAAGCATTGGACATGATTAAAAAACGTGAAACCGCTAGAAAACTAGGTGATTTTACCAGAGCAGATGAACTAAGGAATGAAATCAACCAAAGGTTCGGAGTAATTATAGAAGATACAAAAGATGGAATCAAGTGGAAATTTGCCGGATAAATTAATTTAAATCTTTCACTTCAATATAATTTCGAGGAGCCTAGCTTCTCAAGGCATTCCTATGGTGGATTATAAGAAAATCTGGTCATGGTATTCTCGAGTATCTGTCCAGAAAGCTCTTGTCGAAGCTGGAAAGAACCGTGAAGTGGCGTCTGTTTTTCAGGATGGGAGTTTCGGCAGGAGACCAGATGTAATCCAATATCCTGCCGATGTGATGCAGGCTGTATCCGAAGGTGCGATTTCTTTCCACAGCTCTGTCGAACAGTGGTCCAACCCCATGGCATTGGATGTGGGTATGCCCAAAGCCCAAATAGACAAAATAAGGACAGGATGGAGCCTTTTGATTGACCCTGACGTCAAGGACTTTGAAATCGGGAAACTTGTGACAAATGAAATGATGCAAGCCCTGCAAAAGCACGGAATTAAAAACGTCTCCGTCAAATTCACAGGCGGGAAAGGGTTCCATATCGGCGTTCCTTTCGAGTCATTTCCAGAAAGGGTCAATCTGCAGCCCACAAGCGCAATGTACCCGTCGCTGTTCCAGACAATGATAGAATATCTCAAATGGTATTCCAAAGATTCTTTGAAGGAAAAGCTGCTCGCATTTGATGAAGCAGAGAATCTCGCAAAAAGAATTGGCAAATCATTGAATGATATCGTAACAGAAAATGAGCTGGATCCGTACAAGATAGTCTCGATGGACATCTTCGGTTCGCGGCATTTGTTCAGGATGCCTTATTCGTTGCATGAGACCAGCCTCCTCGTGAGCCTTCCCATAAAACCAGAAAAGATAGGCAGCTTTGAAAAAGAGGATGCGTCGATAGAAAAATCCAGAGTGGAGGAAAAGTTTCTGGCGGTTAAAGAAAAAAACGATGGTGAGTCCCTGATAGTGGAGGCATTTGACTGGGCCAGCAAGCACAATGTGCAAGTCCGCGAGGAGCTGCCTACGCAAATGAGAAAGTTCATCAAGATGAAGGAAGTGCCGGAAGCTCTGTTCCCGGCCTGCATCAAAATACTGTTGAATGGCATGTCCGACGGCAAGAAGCGCGGATTATTCGTATTGATTACATTCCTGAGAAACATGGGATGGCCTGACGAAAAGATACAGGACAAAGTCTTCGAGTGGAACGATAAGAACATGCCGCCGCTCAGATCAAATTATCTGCGTTCGCAGTTGAGATGGCATTTCAGGCAGGACAGGAACCTGTTGCCCCCCAATTGCAATAATGAGGTATTTTACAAGCAGCTCGGGTTGTATGACGCATGCTGCAAGGAAACAGACCATGCGAATATCAAGAATCCTGTTAATGTCCCGATGCGCCGGTTGAAGGAAAGAAAGCAAAGAGTGAAATAATGGCACCAGCCACTAAAGATATTATATTATTGGTTCAAGCAGAACTCTTAAGGTTCAAATAATTAAGTTTTTAATGAGCTGTAAAGTAAACGTCTGGTATAATTCCTGTTATATTCTCCGCCAGTTACGAAGTTCT
>CAZYBR010000015.1:0-16656 GCA_964645905.1 uncultured archaeon | reverse complement strand
GAATTGTCTTGTTTATAAGCGAAGATGAGTTCGTGGTAATTGAGATGTTATAAGGCCCTATTACAGATGGCGTCTGGAGGGTGAAACTGAAATTGCCTGGAGACTGCGTCACGCTTGAATTTGAAATGGTGCCCACGCTCGCAGTGACATTTATCCCAGATAGTGTCTCGCTTGCAGTTGTATTCGCCACGCTTCCAGTTACATTAATCAATATGCCTGGCTGCACGATAGGGGTTATTGAAACATTAAGATACATTGCCAGCGCAGAGGTAGAAAACAATAGGGTAGAGAATACAGCAGTCAGCAAAACGACATGTTTGAATTGTTTACTCCCCACGTACATCTTTAAGAAACTTGTTCTTTTCCGCAAATAAAGCTTATTTCTCGGGTTAATTCACTATTGGCTGGTAAAAATTCATTTATTCTGTCTTTTCAGCTTTCTCTGACTTTTTCTTTTTGCTGTCATCGTCCTTCAGAAACAATACCCAGAACAAAATAATCAAAACGACAGCAACTATTATCGCTATTCCCAAGTATGTCAAGTTCTTGTTCATTCCTACATTGCCTGTAGCTGAAGACGCCTTTTCTGCAGGAGGTTCTGTCACGCTTATCTGGATTATTTTGCTAGCATTTAATTTCTCGCTTGAGTATTCATCTGAAAGTGCGAGAAATTCTACATTGGATGTGTTGACAAGTTCTGGCGCAGAGACTGTAACTGTGAATCTCTGTGATTTGCCTTTAGAGATATCAACACTTGATGGTGAGATGCTCAGCGATTTATCCGAATAGCCTGTGAAATAAAGACTGACACTTGACAGATTGCCATCACCTGTATTTATTACTGTTATTGAGAAAGTTTTTGTTGAATTGAAAGGCACTTCTACAGCATCATCGGATACAATTTCCATTGCTACTTTCTTTTTAGATTCATTCGTCTCTTGCTTAGGAGCTACTGGAGCTATTGCTTCCGTAGTTACTGCCAATAATTTTCCGTCCATGAATTGTCTGCCGCTTGCCATGTATGTTGCCGTGGCTGTCCATTTTCCAACTGCACCAGCGGTATATAAATTGCCAGACAAAGTTCCCTTTGCTTCTGAATCAATGCCGAATTTAGAATCTTTAGTCACATCTCTCATATTGCCGTATACATCAGTCGACATCACAGAAAAGCTCACTAGAGAATCTGGTGTCACTGCATTGTTGCTCAAGCTTAGTTGAATATAATTTACATCTCCTTGTTGGACATTCACCTTAATTGACTTTTGCAAGCTGCCGTCAGAAACTGTGATTTCTTGCTCTCCCGCTGTTTTCAATTTTAATCTGAAAACTTTCATGCCACTTTCACTTGATTGGAAAGTGTAATCTGATGGCAATATTGCCAATGGATCTGACGAGGAGAACTTGACTGTTCCTGTATAATCAGCTTTTACTCTTCCGCTTTTATCCATTGCCGCAACTGTTAAATCAACTGACTTTCCAGCGCTTACTGTACCTGATACTTTGGCATCAAAATCACTTAATGCCGTATCAAGATTTGTCACCACAATTTTCCCAAAGGATTCCGCTCCTTTCAAGTCAGTTGCCTTCCATTCAAAATTATTATCGCCGAAAGCTGCAGGAGAACTGGCTACAAAATTAAAATTCATCGAATTTCCAAGACTTATCCCTGCACCAGAAGTCGACCAGATTATTTTAAATGGCGACGGGGAGTTTACTGTAAAGCGTGTCTCATAAGTCCAACCAGCAGGAGTGCCTAGTTCTTTAATAGAATATGATGGAACGCCGTCTCTCTGAGGTATTATAAGCTCGATTTGATTTATATTATCGCCTGCGGCGTTTGAAACCGAAAGTGTAAATTGGTTTGGCTCATCAGGCAACGTCTGAACTGGCATGAGCTTTACGTCTGCGACTGCGGCCACTACGGATGATACAAGAACTGTCATTGAAATGAGAAAAACAGAAATGAACAAACTCTGTCTCGAAGTCAAACGCATACTTAATTCAATAATGACGAAAGAATATATGATTGAAAATCATGCCTTCTTAAATACTTGCACAAAATATTAAAAGATTATTGGTTTGTCGAGTTTTTGGGAGATGGGTTGTCATTTGTCAGAAAATCGTCGAGATTGTTATCTGTATCTATATTTATCGCTGTCCTGTGCAGGCTTTTACCGTTCTCAGGTGCAGTAGCTGGTGAGAATTCGAAAACATATGCAGGACTACCCCATCCAACCGCATCGATTCTGCCATCTCTTGCTCCTTCTATCCCTTTGGATTTCGGATCGAATGGAAATAGTCCGATAGAGCCGTTATTGCTTATCTGTGCTTGTGAATATGGGCGTCCCTCAGCTGTCAGAACAGTCCAATCTGAGTCATTTGTATTGGAAATATTTATCAAGAAAAATTTATTCGCTTTTAGAATTGTGTTATTTGGAATTGCCCAGTTTCTATATGCCTCATTCCAGTTTCTGTTTGACGAAAAATATGACAAATACCATCCAGTAGCTACCACATCAGAACCAGTCGGATTGTACAACTCAACAAATTCATTTGGTCCTGTCTGCACTTCGGATATAATCACATGGTTCAATGTTTGTGTATTCTGTGTTGCATTAGTTTGGTTTGTTAGCGATTCTGTCGAATTTCCAGTTGCATTCACAGTGATATTTTCCTGTGTCAGATTGGAGGAAGTGTTCGCGGGAAGAGCATGCCCACTGCAATCGGGAGTGCACAAATTGCATGCGCCAGTAGAATTATTGCACGTCGGCAGACAACTTGATATGTAACCATCTTCACATGTTTGATTAATTGTTTTGCATGAAACATTTTGACACAAATTTGTCCCAACTATAGATGCCGTTGAGCTATTAGATACTATTTTGACTAGCGGGACGCTATTCGTTCTTCCGGGCGTGCCACTTATTGTACTGCTTTCATACCAGCCTGCCTCATGATATTCGATGGACATTCCATTCCCATTGCCGCCTAGAGAACTGCTGTAACTGACCGAGTCTAGAACATCCTGTGCGCCATCCAATAGCGCAATGTATTCTCCCGTATTGCTCAAGCTGAAACTCGAAATTAAAACAGAGGCATTTGAACTTGGATATGCTGAGACGAACTTCGTCCCGTTGCCTGTTATTATAAAGTAAGAATTTGCAGGGATGACATAGCTCCCGAAAAACAAAATGGTCTTATGGTTTGTATTGCCCTCGAAGAATTTCCATCCGCTTATATTCACATCTGAGCTGCCGTTGTTGTACAACTCAATCCATTCGTTTCCTTCATCAATGCCTTCTGGATTGTACATTATCTCATTTATCCTCATCGAAGGTCGGACAATTGCACTCGTGGTATTTTGAATGACAACCGTATTGCTCTTGTTTCCTATGTCTGTTCGGCTTGTATTCGGTTCTGTGCTTTTAGTTGAGTTATCTTCATATCTCTCAGAACTGACTAGACTGTAATTATTCTCATTATTGACTGATGATTTTGAAAAATACCCTGTAAGATTAGGGAACACATCTTTTTCATCAAGCATGTACGCTGCGCCGACTGAGACGATTGCAGTAATGCCGATAATTACGAATATTGGGATGGCATTCATTATAACCTTTATAAGGAATCTCTGGGTAATAATACTATCTACTGGTTATGTCGGCAGAATATATACTATATACGGCCGTGCTTAGAGGTAATTATCTTGATTAGATTCATTAGGATACCGATAGAGACCAACAAAATTCCTGTTAAAGGACATCTGTGATTCAATGGTATTCAAACAACTATCGACTAAAATGCAGAACGTGATTGAGAAAAGATTCAAAGAGCCTACGCTGCCGCAGAAACTGGCGATACCATACATAGCATCCGGATTGAATGTGATGGTGATAGCTCCTACAGGAAGCGGCAAAACTGAAAGTGCGATGCTGAAGATTTTTGACAGGATAGTGCAGGAAAAGCCGAAGCCGATAAACACACTTTACATAACTCCGATGAAATCGCTCAACAGGGACATGCTCGACAGGATAATGTGGTGGTCAAAAGAACTTGATATCGAAGTCGCAGTAAGGCATGGTGACACTCCGCCGGCAGAAAGGAAAGGCCAGATAGATTTTCCTCCGGACATAATGATAACTACGCTTGAACAGCTCCAGCCGATGCTTTCGGGAAAAAACGTGAGAGAACTTCTAAGGAATGTCAAACACATAATTGTAGATGAATGTCTGCCATATGATGCTTTAGTGGCTTTAGAGGATGATTCAAAAATCAAAATTGGAAAATTGGTCGAAGAGAATTTAAAAAGCAAAGATAGAGACATTTATGTAAAAACATTGGATATAAAAACAGGCAATATAACATCTTCCAAAGTAACCAAGTTTCATAAAATACCTGTAAGAACCAAAATGGTTAGTATTATAACAAAACACTACAAAACTTATTTGGCTGCAACAGAAAACCATCCGATTCTTGTTTCAAGAAAGAACAAAATAGCTTGGATTAACGCTTCTGATATAGTACAAGGCGACAAATTACTAATTCATGTAACTGAGCCGAATGCTAACCAACAAATAGAGGAAAATAGGGGCATATTTTTAGATGCAAATAAATTTAGGGGGGTCTACAATTCCTTGTTTTATACTGGCGGTAGAGGTCAGGTAGGGAAACTAGAAAAATCAATTAAAAGATTAGAAAAATGGGGTCTACTACCGCTGACTTACAAAGACAACAAGGCAAGGATACTCGCCAGACTAATGGGGCATATTTTTGGAGACGGGTGGTTAACCATCACAGATAGTACTGTATCAACTGGATTTTCTGCAAAGCTCTTAGACTTGGAATTAATAAGATCCGAATTGAAGGGTCTAGGATTCGCTTTACATAACACCATAACAAGGGAAACGAATTCGACCTTTACAGACGCCGAAGGATCACAACATAATATAAGGGGTACCACTAATAGCACTGCCAACGGATCCAAAACTTTAGCGGCTATGATAAAGGCATTAGGTGCGCCAAATGGCGAAAAGACTGACACTAAATACAGCATTCCTGAATGGATTTTAAACTCTCCTAAAGATGTCAAAAGGGAGTTTTTATCATCGTATTTGGGAGCAGAGCTAAGCACGCCGTCTGGTAGACCTTATTTGGATTTTGATGCGCCCAGAATCAGCATTTACAAAAGGGAGGATATTATAGGGGATGGTTTAAAGTTGGCGGGGCAATTTAAAAAGTTGTTTGAAGAGTTTGGAATTGTAGTATCAGATATCTCCATAGGAGACGGGAACACCAGAAAAGACGGAACACGAAGCAAAAAAACCGTCATAACATTTTCTAACAAAGAAGAAAATTTGATCAGGTTGAACGATTTAATCGGCATTTCATACTGTGAAGAAAAGCGGATAGAATTTAACCTGATTAGGGACTATCTAATGGCTAAACAACTTGCACGAGAAAACAAATTGATGCTCGTAAATAAAATAAAGGAACTGAAACGAAAAGGGTTATCGGATTCTTCGATAGGGAAAATGCTAGGGTTTGACAAAAAACATGGCAAAAGACAAACAGATTACATTAGAAGATTGGCTGAATCCACTGGCCGCATAATGAAAGGCTTTCCAAGTTTCATAAAATGGAGAGGGACCATTGTCGGAGATTGTGTCACCGACGAAGTTGATTATGTCGGCGTGTACGATGGAAAAGACAAATTTGTATACGATATTAGCGTGGAAAACACACACAATTTCATAGCTAACGATATAGTTGTCCATAATTGTCATGAAGTCGTCGATTCGAAACGTGGAGTGCAGCTTACAATTGCGTTGGAGAGGATAAGAGAATTGTGCGGTGATTTCCAATTGATAATGCTGTCGGCTACAGTGGCCGATCCGGAGCATGTCGCGGAATTCTTTTCAGGAGGGAAGTTAACTAAAGTCGTTCAGGCCGACACAGGCAAAGAGTTCGATATACGGGTTATAAATCCAAGACCGACAATTCAGGATGAAAAAATATCTGAGAAAATATCTTCCTCGAAGGATACTGCTGCCAGGCTAAGGACGATAATGGACTTGATAAAAGATTCCAAGGCCACACTCACTTTTACTAACACAAGGGACTTTGCTGAAATTCTGTCTTCAAGAATCAGGGTTGTAGATAAAGATTTTCCAGTGGCAATACACCACGGGTCTTTGAGCAAGGATGTCAGGATAAAGGCGGAAAAGGACTTTAAAGAAGGCAGGATAAAATCCCTGATTTCCACAAGCAGTCTCCAATTGGGGATTGACATAGGCGATATAGATCTTACAATACAATACATGTCGCCACGCCAAGTCAGCCAGCTTGTGCAGCGTGTAGGAAGAAGCGGGCATGATCTATCTAAAATCAGCAAAGGCATCCTGATCACTACAGACGAAGATGATATCTTTGAATCTGCGGTGATTGCAAGAAAGGCTCTCGCGGGAGAGATAGAGAATCTGGTTTTCCATGAGAACACTTATGACGTATTGGCGCACCAATTGATTGGATTGACTTTTGATTTCGGCAGGATCGAACTGGAAAAAGCGTACAACATAATCAAGCGCGCATATCCTTACAGGAACTTGACTTACGAGGAATTCATGGATGTGTGCAGGCAGCTGGAAAGATTGGGGCTGGCTTTCGTGGACGGGTATATCAAAAAAAGAATCAGGGGATTCCAATATTATTTTGAGAATCTCAGCACGATACCCAACATAAGGCAATACAGAGTCTTCAACATGCTTGACCATTCTTTCGTGGGAGTCTTGGACGAGGAATTCGTTGCCATACATGGACAAGAAAACACGACATTCATAGTAAAGGGCCGGCCGTGGAGGATAGTGACTGTGGACGGTGATAAGGTCATGGTAGAACCGATTGAAGACATAGAAGCTGCCATCCCTGGATGGGAAGGTGAATTGATACCAGTCCTTTATGATGTGACTCAGGAAGTTGGAAAACTCAGGGGGATGATTGCCAGCAGGCTGGATAAGATTTCACAGAAAGAATTGATCGCGGAACTGCAGAAGAAATATCCTGTAGACGAAAATTCGGCAAAAGAAATGGTTGAGACTATAAAGAAACAGGTGAAATCAAGCATTGTCCCGGACGACAAGACGATTTTAGTTGAAGATTATGAAAACTTGGTCATTATTCACACATGCTACGGGAATAACATAAACGAGACTTTGGGAAGGTTCATCGTGGCATTGTTGACAAGCAGGGTAGGTTCGGTTGGTCTGAAGACGGATCCGTATAGGATAATGATACAGTTTCAAAAAAAGAATATTGATTTATTGAAAGAAGTCTTGTTCAATACAAAGCCTGAACATCTCCGGAGTTATCTTGAGATGAGCCTGGCCAACAGTGAGTTGTTTGCATGGAAATTCGTGCATGTGGCAAAAAGATTTGGTGCTATAACAAGAGACGCTGACTTTGGAAAGGTCAGAATGAAAAGGATCATCGATGATTATGTCGGGACTCCGATCTTTAAAGAGACGATGAAAGAATTGGAGACTGAAAAGTTCGATATACAAAAAGCAACTGAGTTGCTGGAAAAGATACAGAAAAAAGAGATCAAAGTGATTTTTAGAAACGGTTTGTCCCACCTTGGAAAGATTGGCGCCGAAGACAGATATGCCGAAGTGGTCGCACCCGAGAAACCTGAAATGGAGATATTCGAATTGTTCAAACAGAGGCTGCTGAATACTCAATTGAGGCTTGTTTGTGTGAATTGTGGCAACTGGGACCAGCTGTACACTGTAAAGGAAATAAATGACAAGATAATTTGCGGCAAGTGTGAATCTAAGCTGCTTGCGCCATTAAAGAAACAGTGGGTTGGCGCCGGGAAGATTGTAAAGAAGGCTTTCAGAAAGCTTCCGATGGACGACACTGATAAGAAACGTTATGAGAACATGAAGAAACGTGCGGAATTGTTCATGTATTTCAAAAGCAAGGCTGCGAAAACAATGGCGGGTAGAGGCGTAGGTCCGACCACAGCCAAAAGAATACTTGGAAGATACCATAAAAATGATGATAGCCTATTTAGAGATGTGCTAGAGTCAGAAAAGCTGTTCGCGAAAAATAAAAGATTTTGGAAGATTTAATTAGGCTGATAACAATTTTTTCCCTTTTGGCACATCTACATTTTCCCAAACTATTATACCATCATTTTTTATCACTCTAGCAACTTGGTCATAACCAAATCCTATTACTGGTTCGTTGTTTACTCGAATTGCTACATTCCCACCTGTATTTGCGTAATATTCAACTCCGTCAGTAAATGATATAGAAATTCCACCCAAGTCATTACGTCGGACTTTAGCGATTACGTCTCTCGGAAAGCGTCCTCCATCGGAATAAACATTACCATCTTCTGTATAAAGAAGATTAGACCAACGGGCATCACTCACCACACCAATAATTGCATTTCTTCTAGGTCTTATTCTTGGTGGAAAATAATCCAGTATAGGGGCTTTAAATCCTTTTTCAGTAGGTTCCATACCTTTTGTTTAAACAATTAATTATTTATATCTGTTTACATTACTCGTATTATGCCTGCACTTGTAATCAGCATAGACGGACCAGATTTTTCCGGTAAATCAACGATAGCGAACCTTTTAGTGGAAATACTCAGAAAAACCAATAAAAATATAATTCTCAAACGTACGGAGGTACCAAGCACATTAAGCACGGGTTTCTTTACAAAGATTTTAAGAAATTCCTCGGACAATGTGTCTTCTAGTGTATTTGCCCTAACTTATGCCACCGACCATTTGCACCATTATGAAACTGTTATCAAACCTTTGAAAGAGTCTGACAAGAAATTTGTTGTTATTCAAGAGCGTTCACTGCTTTCCACTTACATATACCAGAGTTTGATTGGTAAAACAGATTTGAAGTGGCTGAAGGAAATTAACAGGCTTGACAAGAACATTCCAGATTTGACTATGCTGCTGAAAATCTCTTTGGATGAAGTTTTGAAAAGAAGCCAGCTTGAGAAGAGGGACTTTGACAAGTTTGAAACGCCTGAACATCTGGAAAAAGAACTTAAAGTATACTACAATCTACCAGAGGAGCTTGTGAAAGAGTTCAATGTCGAATATGTAGAAGCCAATAACTCCCCTGAAGAGAATGCTGGTAGATATGCTAAAAGAGTTCAAGAATTAATCGATGGGAGATTTAAATGATAGCTGAAATATTACCTCAATAGTGCTAAGAGCTTATTTTTCATATTATTGTGGCATTTGGATGTAAATCATGTATTAGATGTGCAAAAAAAAGGAAGACCAGAGGTATTCTGAAAATATCACCAGAGACGGCTTATAGACTTTCACAATATGGACTGATAGTTGTAATATTGCTTTATAATTTGTTTGTGATTTATCTTGTTATAAAATAGGCTATTTCGTTGGTCTGCAAGCTCCTTGTGGGACAGAAGTATAAATAGTTTATCTTCGAAGTTAAAAGTAATTAATATGGCTCCTAATGAGGAACGAAACTATAGGGAACTAGACCCTCTTCTTTATAAATTAGATGGTTTTGATGAATTAAAACATGACTGGGACTCGTATGGCGCTGGACCAATAGACAAAAGGGCTATAGAAACTGGAAAGAATACTTTGAGAAGACTTTATGAAATAACGGGACACGTACCTTTTGTTGCACCAGATCCGCATGGAGGTGTGGGTTTCGAATATTTTGAAGGACCAAAAGGTCTTGTTGTAGACATTGACGCTGACGGTATGACTGCAAATTTACTTTTACCTGACATGATAGAATATACAGGTATGCCATTAGCTGATGTTTTAAGTAAAGTTGAGAACTATGTGCGACAAAATAGAACGATGTAAAATAGAAAGAATATACGAAACCAGAAAAAAATTACAATTAAAATTTTGTTGACCAATAAGTTCCTTTCTTCCTTTCCCATTTAAGATAATCCTTCAGAATTTTTGCATGGTCGAAACCTAATTTTTTAGATTTAATTTTTTTAATATCATACCAAGCGGGTTCGCCTTCAAAACTGCCTCTCAATTTTCCACCGATTGGCTCTAGGACAAATGCTATTGTAATTGCATGGAAACGCGGATCGCGGTCAGGAGAAGAATAGACGCCAAGCAGATCTTTTATTCTGGTATCCAGCCCCGTCTCCTCCTTCGCCTCTCTAACAACGGCATGCTCGACAGTCTCTCCATATTCGACCATTCCACCAGGAAATTCTAGCATGCCTCTGAAAGGTTCGATCGCTCTTTTTGACAAGACTATTTTATTTCCCTTCACTATCAGGGGGTCTACAGCTATCTTCAATAATCTGGATGGCTCTTTCCAACCCTTCGGGCTCATAGATTAAAGTTTAAATAACCGAATTGAAATAGATTCTATGGAAAAAGTAACATGCGATGCTTGCGATAAAAGGTTCAAGACCAAGGAAGCGTTGGATCAACATAAGAATGATACGCATAAACAAGCGCCTGTTGCTGGTGGGGTGAAGAAAAGCAAACTATCCAAGGGTAATTTATTGGCTATTGGTATCCCGACTTTGATTGTTGTGCTCATTGGTTATGGAATTTTCTGGTCTCTGACGTCCGAGGGTGTGGGAGCTTTGGGGTCGACTCATATACATGCAGATCTTGCGATATATCTGGAAGGCGAAGAAATTACACCTCTGCCTCAGCAATATTTTGTATTGAGTCCGTATGTTCACGTTGAAACAGGCCCGGGAGCTGGTACTGTGATTCATGTGCACGCCACCAATGTCCCGCTGAAGATGTTTGTCAACAGCTTAGGAATGAAGTTTACTCCAAACTGTTTTGAAATCAGTGGCAACAACAAATATTGTAATGATGTGTCGGGCACACTGAAAATGTTTGTCAAGCATAACAATGCAACTTGGGAACAGAATCTTGAATATGAAAAATACATTTTCACGGACTTGGATAAGATACTTATCACATACGGGGATGAGACAGATGAAGAAATAAGGATGCAACAGGCCAATGTGACAGATTTCTCAAAGGATAATTCTGGCAGAAGCATGGCGATAGGAACGAGGTAACAGATTTAATAACCGTGAATTGGAATAAATGATATCATGAAGCGTAAATCTGGCATTCAAGAAATCCTCTCAAACACCTTCACAGTAGTAAGCAAAAAAAATCTTGGTTTTTTCATAGCTTCGCTGGTCGGATTCGCATTTCTGTATTCGTTCTTTTACGGCATTTTCACAATACCGGTTTTGGAAATAGGCTTTTTCAAAGACGCTAAGCCGGGTGCATTCGATTATTTCTACATAGCTTCTATGTCATTGCTGTCGGCGCTAATAGTTACGCTGACCAAATACTCTATTCAAAATAGAGCCTTGACTAGAGGCGCTTCGTCTCTTGGCATAGTAGCCGGAGCTTTCGCTGCAGTGTGCCCTGTGTGCTTGGGTGTCAACTTTTTGGTTTTTGGCAGTTTCATAACACTGCCACTAGTTTTTCTTGTACCCTATTTGGTTTGGATACAATTGGCTGGACTCGCCCTATTGGCATTGGGTCTGTGGCTGACGATCAAATATTCATATGACAAAATTTGCCTTGCATGTACAGTTAATGTAAAGGGTAGGAAAGAGAGTGATACTGACTTGTTCGGCGCTTCTATCAGTCCTCTCCAAAAATCTATTTTCTTTTCTCTATTGTTCTTGGCTATTGTCGCTCTCGGTTATCAAATTCTGCCCCTAGTTTTTGCGGGCACACCTAGTACTACAGGCCATGTAACTGATATCGGACAAACAAACGGCTTGAATTTAGACGAGGTTGTTGCGCAAGTTCTTCCAGAAAATGGATTTACAATCGACGCTAAATGGGAGGATTCTGTGAGCAAGATGGTTAAAACCGGTGTATTGGACATGGATAAATTTAACAATATAATGACGAAAAGATACGGCCAGTCCCTGACAGAAGAACAAAAGAAATTATTAACATCGGATTATTCAGATGAAAAGCTGACGATTAATGCAAAGAATGCAGTCTTCATGATGTATATCCTCTGGGTTCTAGGAAAGGATAACGACAATCAGATCCTGCATGACAGCCCGTTCGCGCAATACTTTACAGATTATGACATAGGAGTCGGCAAGGCTGGCTATGGCGGCACTAAATTAATCGAACTTACAGCAGAACAGCAAGGAATTGCGGAAGATGTTGCACTGAATTCTTATAGGCCTTGCTGCGGAAATCCAACTGGCCACCCTGATTGCTCGCATGGATTCTCTGCATTGGGATTGATCGAACTGATGGCAGAGCAGGGATATACAAAGGAACAAATCTTCGATGCGTTCGTCAAGTTCAATTCCTTCTGGTTCCCGTCTACCTATATCCAGGATGCATTATACTTTAAATTGGCGGAAAACAAAGATTGGAGTGATGTTGACAAGGAATTGGTTGCTGGAAAGCAATATTCATCCTTATCTGGCTCGTATGCAGTTAAGAAATATCTGCAGGATTTAGGATTATAGGAGGTTGAAAATGAATACAAACGTTGTGCTGCTTGCACTGATGGGCATACTAGTGCTGATGGCTGGACTACAGGCGTTCCAATTGGCAACACTTTCACAGGCAATATCCAGCGGGGCAATAATGTCTACATCAGTATCCGGCGCCAAGTCGGGAGTACTGTCGCAACTATCGCAGGCTTCACAAGTCGGCGGCTGTGGATAAGCTTTGCTTCTTTCTTTAATTTTATTTCGATGAGAGATGGTTAGTTGAAAAAACGGGAAATTGACAACAGCTTATTTAAGAATGTATTCTTTGGACTTGTGGTAGCTTTGATTGTCTTATACGGGATAAATGCATTTGCCACTGGTAAAATCATCAATCCTATTAAATCTTCTGTTGAAAGCCAGAGACCGGCTAATTTGCATTTGGCTCTGATAACCAATGATTGTGAAAATTGTTACGACATGGAAAACGCTATCACTTTCATCAAAAGCCAGAACGTGAATATAATCCAAGAGAAGACTCTGTCATACACCGACAAGGAAGCGCAGGACATAATAAAAGAAAACGGTATCCAGTCGCTGCCGGCGTTGGTAATCACAGGCGAGACTCTTCAGGATAATGTAATTAATTTGTGGGACAATATCGGAGCAGAGCTTGTTGGAAATACTGTATTTGTGGCCGGCATACCGCCGTATTACAGCTTGGGCAAGCAGAAGATTGTCGGACTGGTGCAAGTAATCAGATTGACGGATAATTCCTGTGCAGAATGCTACGATGTTGAAAACCATATGCAAATACTGCCCAGATTTGGCATCTACATAGACAAATCATTAACTTATGATGTATCGTCGAATGACGGAAAGGACTTGTTGAAGAAATATAACATAACAAAAGTTCCCACGACAATTCTTTCGCCAGATATTTCTGCATATCCTGCGCTAACTCAGATATGGGACCAAGTAGGCACTGTCGAAAGTGATGGATGGTATGTGTTCAGAGCGACAGAGCAGATGGGAATTTATAAAGATCTTCATCAAAATAAGGTAATCAACGCGACCGGATAGGCATGAAACCCAAAAGAAGTGACACTCTCATATTGATCGCGATAATAAGTATCGGTGCTGTTGGTTTGGGGCTCGGTTTGTATTCTTTGCTCGCTGTTTCAAAAACTGCCGGTTATGCCAGTTTACCAAATAAACCAATACACTGGCATCCGCATCTTGAAATAATCATAAAGGGTGAAAAGGTTGCCATACCTACTAATATAGGAATGGGTGCAAGTTATTCGAGCAGCCCATTCTATGATCCGATGATGGGCATGACTAACATGCATACTCATGATGACAGCGGCACGTTACACTGGGAAGTGATGATGCACGCCCCGACACGCGAAGATATGTACCTCGGTAATTTCTTCCAAGTCTGGGAAAAGACTTTTAATGAGAATTGCATTTTTGAATTTTGTAACAGCCCTGAAGGAAAAGTTAAGATGTTTGTAAATGGAAAATCGAATAACGAATTTGAAAAATACATTATTAGAGACGGAGATGAAATAATAATAACCTTTGAATGAATTAAGGTTAAATACTGGATATGCCAAATATATCATATGATAAAAACACCATATAAGTTATTCTTTGGCACATTAGGCAATGACATAAGGTTAAAAATCCTACATACTTTAGTTAAAAGACCTAAAAATGTAACTGAGTTGACGAATGAGTTAAGGTTTGATCAAACAACTATTTCAAAAAATCTGAAACGTTTGGAGACTTGTAGTTTCGTCCATAAAAACAGGGAAGGTAGACACAACACTTATACGCTTAATAGAGAAACCATCCTACCTTTGCTTAAGCTCATAGACAGACATGTTGACAAACACTGTAAAAAGTGTAAGTTGGTTATATGAAAGGAAGATATGATTTTATAATTCTAGGTCAGGGATCAGCCGCATTTGCTGCAGCGATAAAAGCAAATGACTTGGGAATAAAAACAGCTATGGTCGGAGGCAATGCGACTCCTGGTACGTTAATAGGTGGCACTTGTGTCAACGTTGGCTGTATGCCAAGCAAGAATCTAATTACAGTTGGCTCGTTGTATTATCATGCTATGAATAATCCATTTGAAGGGATAAAATACGGAAAAGGTAGGTTGAACTTCAAGAAAGTCGTCGAGCAGAAAGACAAGCTTGTTGAAAAATTCAGGAAAGAAAAATATGCTGATGTTGTTGAGAGTTTAGAAAACGTAGCTTATCACTCTGGTAAAGGGAAGTTCGTTTCTAGTAATGAGGTGGAAGTTGAAGGCAAAACTTTGCAAGGGGAAAAGTTCTTGGTTGCTGTCGGTGCAAGATCCAACATAATTCCTGTTCAAGGAATAGAAAAAATAGAGTATCTGACAAATGAAGAAGCTCTAAGCTTGAAGGAGTTGCCTGAATCACTATGCATTATTGGTGGAAGGACTTTAGGACTGGAATTTGCACAAATGTATGCGCACTTTGGAACTAAAGTGACAGTTCTGCAAAGAAGCGATAGGATTCTTCCAGACGAAGAGCCTGAGATTTCTGAAGCATTGAAGAAGTACCTGGAAGAAGAAGGTATAAGTATTTACACAGGGACAAAGATCAACAGTGTAGATAAGAAAGGGGGAAATAAAACTGTTAATTTCACTGTTGACAATGAAACAAAAGAAGTTGAATTTGAGCAAATTCTATTTGCAACTGGCAGAAAACCAAATACAGAAAATCTGGGATTAGAGAAAGTAGACGTGAAAACTGATGAAAAGGGTTTCATTATAGTGAATGATGAAATGCAAACATCTGCACCAAGTATTTGGGCTGCCGGAGACGTCATTGGGGAACCTATGCTGGAAACTATTGCAGCGAAAGAAGGTGCTGTAGCAGTGGATAATGCTTTTACGGAAAGCAAAAGGAAGATTAATTTTAATGAAGTTCCTTCTGCTGTATTTACCTATCCTGAAGTTGCAAGTGTCGGTTTGACCGATAAAGAAGCAATTAGAAACGGAATCAAGTGTAATTGTGGTGTGTTACCTCTAGAATTGGTTCCTAAAGCGCATGTAATCGGTGACACAAGAGGATTAGTGAAAATAGTTGCAGACAATGATACAAAACAGATTGTGGGCGTTCATATAGTAGCACCCCACGCAGCCGATCTTATACATGAAGGAACGCTAGCCGTTAAATTCAAGATGAAAATAGATGACATAATTGACACAGTCCATGTTTTTCCAACATTATCTGAAGCGATTAAATTAGCGGCACAGTCCTTCTATAAGGATGTTAGCAAGCTGAGCTGCTGCACTGAGTGATTGTATGGTAATGGACCCTGTCTGCAAGATGGAAATTTCTGAAGGAAACATTAAAGCCCAGCATAAGGGCAAGACATATTATTTTTGCAGTAGCAATTGTCAAGCTAATTTCATGATTAATCCGAATAAGTTTATTAAGTGAGTTTAGTTCCATAAAATTTTTCCAATCATTATCCAGAAACCGCGTCTATTAGCTTCAAATACAGTAAATACAGGCATATTCGTTAAAAGCCTGTTCACAAAATATTACTCGGCACTTCGTGCCTGCGTCATACTCTTCGGAAATTCTCCTTTGGAGAACCGCTCGCTTTAAACTTCGTTAAATGCTCGCTTTTCCTCGCCTCACATTCGTTCGGTCGTGGAACAGCGATTATACGCGATATTTTTAACTCGCTTTATATTACCGCATTTCGCCTCGCAGCTATTACTGGGTTTATAAAAGACTTCCCACCGCAATCACTAATCCATAAGCTGTTCCACCACCTACAAGTGACTGGTAGACGACACGTGAAATATATCCTGGGAAACCTGACTGTTCTGTATTTCTACTTTTTAAAGTATTTCTTAATAAAACTGGAAAACCATACAATGGTATCCATTCTCTTGAATCTGGACCTAATACTTTTCTAAAAGTTTCTCTTAACATAATTTCACTATTTATAGATAAAGATTTAAGCCTATCGGCGCATCTCGTCGAGATGCATTTTTTTAATAGGCGCAATAAAAAGACTCGAGACTTTAAATGCTTTAAAATGTCTCGCCTCTAACGAGGACAACTAACACTGATTGTGCAAAATTTGCAAAAAGGTTTAATTTTAGGTTACCCAATTAG
>CAZYBR010000014.1:0-17058 GCA_964645905.1 uncultured archaeon | reverse complement strand
AAACAGCTAAAACTGCACCAGATTGTATCGCTATCTCGAAACTTTTCATGAAACCTGTTTGTTCCAGGTGTAATATGTCAGATGCCAGAATCAGATGACCGGTCGATGATATCGGAAGGAATTCTGTGATTCCTTCAACAAAGCCTAAAATGATAGCAGATAGAATATCCATAATTATACTGGATATACTCTAGATTTATTAATGGGGTCACTGGGATTTGAACCCAGGTCATATGCACCCGAAGCACATAGCCTACCAAGCTAGCCGATGACCCCTTATAGCTTATTTCATAATATTATTTATGAAGTTTGATGTGGCTGTCGTTGGTGGCTCTTTTGCAGGATTATCTGCGGCATATTTCTTGGCTAAAAGAGGCTTGAATGTTTGTTTATTTGACTCGAGGAAAAATAGGCAAGTATACAAAATCAACAGGCATATTTACCAAAAGCGTAATGAAGGATTTAGGTGTGCCTAAGAATTTGATAGAATCCGAAATTTTCGGCGCCTATATATACTCCCCTAAAATGGTAGTGTATGAATACATGTTTTCCAGTCCTATATTTTATCAATCCGATACATTGAAATTTCTAAATTGGTTAGAGAATGAATGTAAGAAGCATGGTGTAATATTCTTCAAGAATAAAACCTGTAATAACATCCAGATAATAGACGATAAAGCTGTAGTGGAAAATATTGATGTAAAAGTTGTAATTATAGCTTCTGGGCCTTTGCAACGATTTTTCAAAGGTAAAAAGCAGGAATTATACACCGGACTGGAATACATAGCAGAATGCGACAATATTAAAAATGAACATATGTTTCAAGCATATTTCGATTATGATATATGTCCAGGATATTTTGCATGGATAGCACCAAGAAATCACAATACTGCCCATATAGGAGTGTTACGTAAATCCGGTAGAATATCTGCAATAAACGCTATGAATTCTTTCCTAAAAAAGATAAAGCTGAAACCAAAAAAAATTTACGAGAAACGTGGAGGGTTAGTGCCTCTAAGCGGACCTACTGAACCAACGTATGGTAATAGAATTATTTTACTAGGTGATGCGGCTGGACAAGTAGGGGCGTTTTCATCAGCCGGTATAAATTACTCTGTACGCGCAGCCAAGATATTAGGAGACTTGTTACCACGAATACTAAACGACTGTTCTAATGAAAAATTATACTTGTATGAGAAAAAATGGAAAAATGAATTTGGAAAACTGCTAAATGAGGAGTTGGAACTCAAGAAAATTTACAATTTAGCAAATAATAACCAAAAAATTGAAAAGGGGTTAAAGCTTCTGGCAAAATTACCGAAAAATAAAATATTTGAAATGATTGATAAATTTTCCAATATGGAAACACTTAATTACAAAACTATTTTATTCCCAATAATTCCGAAAATAGCTTTTAATTATTTGAAATCTAAATTACACAGTTTTTCTGCTAAGAATTAGCCAACCAGTGTGCATCAACCCCATAGTTTTCGGTCTGATAGTCTTCTCCGCCTGCCATTCCCTCACAATATTCTCCACAATCTTAATCCCAGAAAAATATTTTTTTATCTCTCTACAAGCTTTCATCATCTCATCAACAGTAGGCGAATAAACAACCAACCACCCACCGGTATTCAAAGATTTGTAAGCATGCTTAACAACTTTATCAGGATGTTGCAAGTCTAAAGTAACTAAATCGACATTCTTTTCATTTATACCCTTCGATATGTCCTTCTGTTTCAGCTTCACATTTTTCAGTCCGGACATTTCGATATTACCTTTAGCTATCTTGACAAATCTCTTGTCCTTCTCATATGTCACTATTTTTCCCCCAGTAAGATAATTCCCGATAAATATGCTGAGATATGCAGAACCAGCGCCGGCATCCACGACGAGACCAGAATTGGATATACCAGTATATGCGAGTATGATGCCGATATCTTTCGGCAATATGACCTGTGCACCTCGGGTGAACTTGGAAAGCATGTCCAGTATCGTAGGTTTGACAAGGATAAGCTCCTTTCCAATATGTGTTTTTATCTTGCTACCGTATTTTTTTCCTATCAGCTTGCCAAGATCAATCATTCCAAGATGCGAGTTGTATTTCTTTTTCGATGCTGTAACAAGATGCGTCTCTTCCTTTCCCATGAGTAGAATTTTATCGTTCAATTTAATTATCATAATTACTTAGTCTTTTTCAAAGCCAATTCTTTATCCAGTTTCATCAATGCATCTATCCGGCGAAAAGTCAGTGGATGCGTACGGAATATCTCCCCTATCCTTACGAGAGGATTCTTCCTTTCCCATTCTATAGCTTTCTTCACTTCAGCATCTGTTATTTCCAAATCAGAATACTCTGAAGAGAAATGAGATATCTCAAGATTCGATGTGATAGGATCGGCTATATAGAATGACCTCAAAGCCTCTTTCCTCGAGCTTTCCTTATTCGTCCCCAATCCGTATGTTATCTTTGCCAATGCAGAAGCGAGCAAACTAGGTTTGTATATCCTGCCGCCAAAATCATCCGCATAATATTCTCTGAATCTCGATAGTGCAAGAATCAGAAGATTTGATATGATGTAAACAATGTATGCGCCTATCCCTACCAATATGGAAACACCCGCATTCCTGTTGTTATCCCTTCTGGAGAACATAAAATTCAATGCAATAAAATATGCGATTACAGGAATCACGCTCGCAAATGTCATCACAACCATATCCCAGTGTTTGATATGCCCAAGCTCATGCGATATGACAGCTTTCACTTCATCCTTTGATAGCATATTCAACAGGCCTTGAGTTACTGCAAGATTCGCACTGCCAGGTGTCCTGCCGAAGACAAACGCATTGGGACTGCCGTCTCTTACAAGCGCTATCTTTTTTGGAAACGGAACCTTGTATTTCTTTGAAAAATCTTGTACAGCTTCCCATATCCAAGGATATTCCTTCCTTTCAAGCGGCCTCATATTCGTAGTGGCCCGTATTATCCATGGCCCTACCAGCCATTGCACAAAAACCATGATCATAGCCAGAGACACCATCATGATTAATGAAAAGTTCATATAGAATCCGACAGCAGTAACCAGACCAAACAACAGACCGAACAGCAGTAACATTGTCAAGTTCATTGTAATCAATAGACCTATCGCCATGGTAATACTCTGGATTGCCGGCTTTTAAAATTATTGGAATTTGGTCAGAGAAGAAATCATATCGATCAGGTCCGTCGGCAGAAAGCCTTCGCCATATTCATTCACAGCCATTTCCCCCGCCTTCCCGTTAATGTACGCAGAAACACACCCTGCTGTAAACGTGTCAACGCCTCTGGCAAGCATGGCACCCGCGATTCCAGTAAGAGTGTCGCCGCACCCGCCTTTTGTCATAACAGGACTTCCAGTATCATTCAAAATTATATCCTTACCGTTTGATACTACATCAACGTTTCCTTTCAACACAACAGTTATCGGCGGATATAACGGGCATGTCCCATTCTTACCGCAATTCAATTCGTAAGCTTCCTTTCTCACAGTGTTTATCCTATCTTTTATATTTTCAGAAACTTGCTTTCCTGTCAACTCTAGAAATTCATTTGCATGGGGAGTCAACAACATTTTCTTGTTTTTTATTTTCTCCTTAATTACACCAACAGATCTTATTGCATCAGCATCTATCACCATAGGTAGATTTATTTTCTCTATCAGGAAATTAATCGCCTTTCGCGTTTCATCTATCCTCCACAGTCCAGGTCCTATTACGACAGCAGTAGCTTTTGAATTTTCAATCAACGATAGAACCTTGTCGATATGGGTTTCATTTAGAAAGTCACCCTCAAGAGGTTTAGTAATCAATGAAGGAGAATAATTTGCGGCGACATCCATCGCCCTTTCAGGTCCTGTAAGGTATACTAAATCACATCCAGCCCGGTAAGCAGACATCCCGGCAAAAACAGGAGAGCCTGTATGGATTCTGCTGCCAGCTACGATGACCATTCTACCGAATTGTCCCTTATGAGCCCACGGCTGACGTTTTTTATAAATGCCTTTCAGGGCGCCTCGCTGGACGTATTTCATAATCTAATAAAGGTTGTTTTCTTAATTAAGAACCATGCGAGTAAGCTTGGTTAAGACCTTCATTGGAATCTTCGCTTTGGATGAAAAGAGAAAAGTCATCCTGTTCAAGCCATTTCCTAAAGACCATAATGTCATAGCAGAAAAGATGGCCGATGTCGAGCCAATTGAGATGCAGGAAATAAAGAGCCAGCTAAAAGACACGAAAGAATTCATTACAGATGATAAAGAAGCAGAATCTTTTGTAAGACAAAATCTTTTAAAGTATGCACTGGAGAAAGGTTTCGCAAAAGACAATATCGAATTCAATCAATTGATGACGAAGGTAAACTCTGAATTATCAAAACAAAAAATACGCGAATCTGCGAGCAGGGACGGGATAATAATTCATGTTAATCATGCGATTGAAGAATTGGACAAGTCGATAAACGTTTTCACAGAAAGATTGCGTGAATTGTATTCGTTGCATTTTCCTGAGATGGAAAGGATGATAGACGATCATGAAAAATTTGCAAAATTGATAGAGAAATTTGGCGACAGGAAGAATATCGATGACAAGCAGGTCAACCATTTCAAGGAAAAAAGTTCCGGGATGGAATTTACAACCGATGATATAGATGCCGTCAAGCTGCTGGCAACCGAAGTGATCAAGATGTACGAACTTAGAAGCCACCTGTCAGATTACCAAGGAAAATTGGTGAAAGAAGTCGCGCCTAATTTCGTCGCATTGGCAGGTGACGTAATTGCGGCTCGATTGATTTCCAAGTCAGGCGGACTGGAGAGGCTGTCAAGAATGCCGTCGAGCACGATACAGCTTTTGGGAAGCGAGAAAGCATTGTTCAGATTCCTCAAATCAAGAGGGCGGTCGAAGAGCCCAAAATACGGACTCATATACAATCACCCATTGATACAAAATTCGCCAGCATCAAAGCAAGGAAAGCTCGCGAGACTGTTGTCGTCAAAACTTTCAATAGCGGCAAGGATAGATTACTATTCCAAAGACTACAAGGCGGATGAGATGAAAAAGGATTTGGAGAAGAAAGCGAAAGAAATCCTTTCTTCAAAAGAATGATTGTATGCCAACAATCCAGAAGACAAGCTTCCCCGGCGTGTTCAAAGCTGACGGAAAGATAGCTACAATAAACCTTGTCCCGGGGCAGCAAGTCTATGGTGAGAATCTTTTGAAAGAAAAGGATACCGAATACAGGTTGTGGGATTTCTGGAGAAGCAAGCCTTCCGCAGCGATAAAGAACGGGCTTAAGGTATTTCCGCTGGAAAAGGGGATGAATATTCTTTATCTGGGAATCGCAAACGGCACTACATCATCGCATTTTTCTGACATAATTGGAAAGGAGGGTCTGATTTACGGAGTTGAGATCAGCGACAGGCCATTTCGGGAATTGCTGCCCACGGCAGAAAAGAGAGGGAATATAATCCCTATACTTGCAAATGCAAGGAAAGCAGAAGACTATGAAAATACAGTTCTCGGCAAAGTCGACTTGGTTTATGAAGACGTTGCAAGCGACGACCAGGTTGAGATATTGATTCGTAATTGCGAAAAATTCCTCAAGCTGGAAGGCTTCGCAATGATTGCAATAAAAAGCCAATCGATTGATGTGACCCGCCCTCCTAGAGAGATTTACAAAGAATGCCTGGAAGAATTAAAGAAGCGTTTCGATATTCTCGATAAAGTCGAGCTCGATCCTTATGAGAAATTCCACATGTTCATAGTGATGAAATTAAAAAGTTGATTCCCTTCTTCCTCTGTCTCAATTTTGCAATAATAAGCCTAACCCATGCCTTGCTATCCATCAAATCGCCTAATAGTCAATGAAGCTTGTCGGCGACAGCCATTCTATTATTACCGGCTTGTCTCTCTGGTATAATCTAGCACCGCATTTTGTGCAAAACTCCTGAAGGTCTCTGCATGATATGCCGCATACAAGCCAGGCGTTCATTTAGATAACCTCAAGCAGTTGACGCATCCAATGTAACCCTTTCTTTCTACTATGAGTTCCGCGCGACCAATTTCACTGTCGCATGCCGGGCATGTCATTGATTGTGCTTGGACGATTTTGGGTATGCCGATTGAAAGTTGATTGTATCCCATTTTTTTCATCTAACCACTATTTAAGCCTACCTCAGTAACAAATAAATACTTTTGTATACCATACTATTACATATGTCATCCAAGTCAACGAAATTAAAAACAAATGTCCAAGGAGCCTTAAAACCCGTTAAAAACGGCACTGCACAGTTGTCCATAGACGAAATTGACAGGAAAATCCTAAGATTTTTAATGTGGGATGCACGTTTGTCATATCGTGAAATTGCACGCCAATCAAAGCTTTCTACCACAACTGTTATAGAGCGATTAAAAAAACTAAAATCGGCAGGAGTCATAAAGGGGTATTCAGCCAATCTTGATTCGTCGAAGTTGGGGTACGCCTTGACTGCTATAATTGAACTGGTGGCGCCAAAAATAAACTTACCAAAGGCCATAAATGAGATAGCAGATCTACCGAACGTTTATGCCACATACCAAACCACCGGCGATGTGGATGCGATAATCATCGCTAAATTCAAAGATGTTAACGGACTTCAAGATTTCTTGAAGAATCTGTATGCCAAATTAGCTGTCCAAAGAAGTGAAACAAGGATAGTGTTGGATACTGTAAAAGAAGATTTCCGAGTTATCATTTAGTAAGTCTCTTCATAATCTTCTGGCCTAGTAGACTTGGACACACCTATTGTTAGTTTGGAGCCACAGTTAGGGCAGATATCCACAGTGTCTGGATATTCCAAGTTGCATATTCGGCATATTTTCATGTCATCACATCATAAGAAAGAAGGAGTGAAGTTGGAGAACCTTTTGATTGGTATGGAATCCTCCAAGGGGTTAGTTCTCCAACTCCGGTTGATCGGCCAAAAGGGCTATGAACCCGAACATTTCAGGCACTGTATGTTGCCTCCGTTCTCTGTGATTTCGTTCAAGTCGACTTCCTGATTGCATGAAGGGCACTCGAACGCCACACTGGGCACATTATGTTCTATTTCGTACGATTGTACGAAAGCAGGCATCTCTAATCTTCTAACGCTCATTTTCTTATCCTAAAGTGAAAATTGAAAAGGCCGTTTATAAGGGGCTGTTAAAACAATGCTTATAGAATCAACCCCTCATACCATGAATAATACAAGTATTTATATCTATTATTACAACAATTTCAATACTAGTATTGAGTATCTTATAATTAATAAGAATACATTGATAAAAGGGAGAAGATGCAGGCGACATTAATCGAGAATAATGGAAACGGAAAAATGGCTTATGATTCTCTGATTTTGGACAATCCGAAGTCTTTCTCAGCGTTAAATAGTAAGGTTGCTATGAAGATTGTTAAATCGTTGGCGGAATCGCCTGTCTCTGCAATAGACGTTTCCAGGAAATTAAAAATCCATGAGCAAAAAGTTTATTACCATATGAGGAGATTGGAGAGAGCCGGAATAATTTATACTATTTCTAACGAAAAAAGGCATGGTATGATAGCGAAGATTTACAGTGTTGTCTCACCTGTTATCTCGGCAAAATTATATGAAAAAGGAGTTGAAGTTAAAGAGAATATATCTACCCAGATTTCAACAGAAACCATTAATTTTTTTGAGCCTTTCATTCAAGACGGCATTTTAAATGCAAAAATTATTATAGGCTCCCCAAGTCCGCATGGATCTTACAATGCTACTGCTAGACACGATACAGTGCTGCTCGATTTTGGGATATTTCTCGGTAAATTCCTAAACTGGAACAACAGTTTACAGTATCTTCTTGATACACAAGTCTCGGACAGTGATCTTAAAAATTCTAATATCATTTTAATCGGAAATACAAAAACAAATTCCGTATCGCATGCACTAAATTCACATTTTCCTATATATTTCGATGACCAAAAAGATTTTATAATAAAATCTAAATTAACCGGACAGTCGTATAATTATGATTATGATGCAGTAATCTTAAAAATGAAAAACCCTCTTAACGATGATAAAAGCTTGATGTTAATAGCTGGTAAAAGAAGTTCAGGCTTGGCAACTGCTATTTTAGCTATCAAAAATAATATATCCGAAATTCTTCGAGGGAATGATGGTAACAAAGGAATAATTGCACGAGTAGTTAGCGGGCTAGATAAAAATAGTGATGGAATTATAGACTCGGTAAAATTTTTGGAATGATTATATGAGAAACATAGTAGCTATCGTTTATGATTGGGATGACGTAATTCTCAGAGTAGCCCGCAGTTACTTCCAAGCATTACAAGAAGTCAAAGCAAAAGTTGGATTTGTGGGTGTACTAACCGGTATTACCGGAAGAGATAAATATGTTAATAATGGTGTTCAATCTGATATGATAATCAACTCTATAGCAGAATTACCTGTAATTTTACAAAGTGATTCAAATGGTTGAACCAGGTACACACGAATATGGTTTGGATGATCCAAGAGTACTTAGATTTGCAAGAGATGTTGGTCCACAAGTAAGAGATTATTTGAGAGACAAATACCAAGATATACCAGTTTCTCTTTCACCTCTTGGTACAGGTGGAAAATATTTTGGATTGCGTCTTAAAGGATACCTAGATGGCGAAGGAGTAAAAACACGGCTAATCGAAATAGATAGTTTAGATAGAATCAAGATCGAGTTACAAAGACATGAACATGACATTAGGGGCACAGTATTTATTGGCGTCGACGATGCTATATGGACAGCAACAACTTACAATCGATGGAAAACTATTTTGGACGAGCTTAGAGAAGAATTAGGTATAATTGATGTTAAATTCGCTGTAGAACACGATTCAAGAAAAATAGCGGACTGGTATTGTGAAAATGATTCAAGTGTTTGAATGAAAGCATACATATCTGCACCATTTACAAGCAAATCAATTGCACAAAGCAACCCTCATCGCGGAGAAATAAATGATACCTCTTACATGAATTTTCTAGATTTGATAGAATCAGTTTTGAGGTCATTGGGGTTTCAAACATTCTTACCACATCGCGATTTACACAATTGGGGCAAAGATAAGCTGGCTGAAGGGGAAGTTGGCAGAAGGTCGATGGAAGAATTGAAAAATGCGGACTTGCTAGTCGCATATCCAGAGCAAAGTGTCGGTGTTAACATTGAATTGGGTTGGGCGTCTGCATTTAAGAAAAAAGTTTTGATTTTGTTAAACGAGAATGACAGGATTAGCATAATGCATTCTGGATTAGTTGGTGTAACGGATTCCAAAATCATAAGATTCAGAGACATAATGGATTTGAGAATGAAACTAAGTGAAGAGCTTTCTAACATTAAACAGCAAGCTTTTAAAGAGTAAAACACTATTTTGTAAACCCAAAGAAGAGAAATTTTATGGTAGAAAATAGAACTGGAAAAAGGCATGAAGAATCAAAGGAAATGCTGGTAGACCTTGAACTTAATTTAGATGGTACCGGTATCTATAAATTTGAATTCGAAGGAAAATTCACAGAAACCCCGCATGTTATACCAATGTTTGAACACTTCTTGCAGCAGATAGTCAAATGGGGGCATCATGATCTTAGAGGTAGAGCCGTATCGTATGACGGCTTGTCACACCACTTCTACGAAGGGGTTTCAACGGCTTTAGCCCATGCATACAGAGATGCTGTTGGTGATAGGAGTGGTATAGTGAGAATAGCTAGCGGAAAAATGCCGATGGAAGGTTGTCTTGTAGATATGGCGCTTGATTTAAGCGGTAGACCTTATTTGAATCTTCGAACTGATATTAAAATGCAGGAATATAGGCAAATGTTTGAACACGTATTTCGTACTCTAGTCACTAAAAGCGACTTAGCAGATTTGTATATTGTGACTTCAGGAGAGGATGATCACCATCAGGTCGAAACAGCAGGAAAATTATTCGGTGATTTAATGTATAGAGCAACACGAAGAGATACCGGTTATTCAGGAGTACTTAGTACAGCAGCCTAAAAGAAAGGGAGAAGAAAAAGATAAATTTACGAACAGCTCCCCTCTTGATATCCGCAGCTGAAACATCTTATCGAACAATTACTAATTTCTTTCATTATGTCTCCACAACTGAGACACAATTCTAGATCTTGCATCGTCTCACCTATAAGGTACAATGCACCCTGCAATATTGTTCTTTACGATGAAGTTCAGGCGTACCTTTTTCTGCCCTCTGTCTAGCAAAAGAGTTTTCGTTACTGTCGCTAATTCCTGCATGTTCATCCCTCCTTTTAAAAGTGTCTAACCACTGCTCTTTTGTTAAAATGCACATTAAACTGTGGCAGCCTTGTCTGCATCTGGCTGATGACCGAAGCATCCAGGAAACTTCCAGAGCAGCCCCTGCAGAATATCCTTCTGTGGCCGAACCCATCAATGAATTTTATCATCCTGAACGAACTGCATCTTGCGCATCTCATGTCTCTCACTTCTATAGAATTGGTTTATCAGGTATACCCGTCTTTTGGAGGAGGTCATTTCCCACATCTTTTGTGTACAGGCGAATATAGCACTTATCTGAACCATTGAAGGTGTATTCTAGCTCTTTACAACTGGAAACCCTTTAAAATCCGTTTAACATCAATATCTGCGGGAAAATCGCCTCTGGGATACGATTATTTCTTTCACAAGGCACATCCAGATCTTACTTTAGAAACAGAAGGGGTATCCGCCCCAGAGCGCATAACCTTCATTATCAGGACATTATAACAGTTGTCATCGGAAAAAAGAAAAGCACACGATCATAACTTCGAGTCCTTCAGATTTTTGAAAAATTTGTTAATATTTTTTACAGGGAATCTTGCGCCTGATGCCTGTATATGACCTCCGCCATTAGAATCTTGCATACCTTTAACAGAGTTTTTTGCCAGCACGTTCAAATCAACGATATTTACCCTCCCTCTTCTAAAGCTTACATCAACGTACTTGCCTAATTTTTGGTATATTACAAGAACTTCATTCGAAAGTTTTTTTGCCGTGTAGCTGGCCAGCGGCGATTTCATGTTGTATTTTGATTTCACTTCGTATACCACTAGCTTCCCGATCTTCTTTTTCTTTCTGTCAAAGTCACCCAGCAACCTATTGAATTCCATTTCAGACAAACTATAAAATCCAAGTAAATTTTTTACATCAGGCGACTTGCCGTCGAGAACGTCTTGATAATTGTCGTACTTCACCAGAATGTCCCGTGCAATTACAGAACCTTCGATTCCCTTTACCACCCTGCCGCTGTCAAACATTTTCGCAAGACTGCCGAGCACAGACCTGTCAAACAAAACTTCATCTATGTTTTCATTGTTGTCGACTAGCTCTTTGCTCGATGATTTTATTTTTTCGAACAAATCATTACAATTCTTTAGTCCCATGTCTGATAATGTGCCGATGCCCGCAATCCATAAGATTTCTTTCGGATCTGAGAATTTCTCATAAATTTTGTAGCAAAGATATGTCGCAGGTATGTAGGCTTCCTTGTCAAACACGCGAGGATTAACGTATATTACCTTTACATAGCCTTTCGGCACATGATGGTCAATTATCAACACATTCGAAATATTTCTGAGTTCTGTCAGAATTTTTACGCTAATCTCCGATATGTCAACAATTATGATATGCTTTGCTTTGATTTTTTTTATCGTATCAACGACATCTTCTGTTACCGACGAATTACTTCCAGAAATAACAAGCCTGGAGTCAATCTTGTATTTTTTTTTCAATAGTTTGTGCATTATTGCAGCAGAGCATATGCTGTCATTATCATGACCATGAATTATGGCTAGTTTGTCGTTCGATTTGATCCTTTCTAAAAATTCGAAAGCAGGTTCAATTGTTTCTTTTACAATGCTCATCTAATCATCTATGTTTAATTTTATAAATACCAATTCAAATCTATGAAGGTTTATATTACAGCGCCGTTGGCGCATTCATTTAATCCCGAAGAGAAAGAAGAACTGATTAAACTAGTGAATTATGTAGATTTGATTTTGAAGAAAATGAATTTTTCAACTTATTTAACATATCGGGATTTTCTTCAATGGGGTAAAGTAACGTATAATCCCACGACCGTATTCGAAAAACTAAATAATGAGCTTAGAACAGCCGATTTAGTGCTAGCTGTACATCCATGCAGGGGCGTTGGGACAAACATTACTTTGGGGATGGCAGCCACATTAAAGAAACCAATGATTATAATCCCGCATAAAGATTTCGAGGCAAAATCACTCCCAGGTTTAATGTACCAAGGATTCAATAAGATAACTAAATGTGAAATTATAGTTTATGATGACATTCAAGATTTAGGCAGGAAGTTAAGAAAAGCCGTTAAAGCATTTCTTAAATCGCGAAAGTGATCCAAAATTTCAGCCGAATAATGAACTCAATCCAGCGCTTGCAGACTCGGCTGCCTTTGCTTCGTCTTCTTCGGATTTCTTCTCTTCCTTCTTTTCAGTCGTGGCAGCGCCTGCGGCAGGGGCGGCGGCCAAAGAAACAGCTTCTTTCAAAGCGTCATCAATATTAACTCCCTGCAATGAAGAAACCAAAGCCTTTATCTTGCTCTCGTCAATGCTGGCACCAGCGCTCTCCAGAACCTTTTTTACATTACCAGCCTCTACAGGCTTGCCGCTTTCATGCAGCATAAGTGCAGCGTATATTTCTTGCATTCATCCACCAATCTTCTTTTCGATCGCTTTTCCTCTCTGATAAGCTTTCATTAATAGATATATAACGTTTTCTTTTGTAGGATAATTTATAGAAACAGAAAGATTTAAAGCTTGGTTGAACGCTTCCTTTATTTTTTGTGGATACAACTCCACGAGTTCCAGAGTCTCCTTATTGTAGACCATGCCGTCGAAAATCGATTCTATGTTCATTTTTATTTCCCCTACCTGCATCTTTAATTTCCTTAGAACGCTAGCCAATTCTTTTGGGATAGGCATGCCTTTCTTCAGAACTGTCGATTGCTTCTTGACTGCTATTTTTCCAGCTTCTACACCAGAGATTATCCCGACTTTCTGCAGCTCGCTGATGGCAGGCCCCGGCAACAATTCAGTCGGTCCAGGCTTTACAATTACATCTTCTCTCACCACATATCCTTCCTTGGCATATGTCTGGAATCTCATCCCGTTGACTTCCTTGAAAAATGAGAACGGATCCATATCAGTGAAGACAAGCGCTGGCTGTTTAGGCAAATGCCCTACCAGATCTTTTCCAGTCTCTTTCATCGCAAGTTCGACCAGGGATTTCTTGCTTAATTTTATCAATGCACGGCTCCCAAATGATTTCTTTATCATCTGCATCTGCTTCGTCGGCATCTTAAGCATATCGACTATAGCAATAACTTTATATTTCTTCAACAGTACTTTCAATTCTTCAAGTTCTTTCGTCTTATTTTCAGCCGGCATACTTACATCTCCATCTTGACAGGCTTGCTCATTGTGAGCTTCAGTAAGACCTTTCCTATGTTCTGTCTTCCTCTAGGCAGTTTCCCTTCCAAAAACTTCAATACAGCTTCGACATTCTCTGCAATCTTTCTGTTGTCCATGTCTTCTCTTCCGACAAAAGCTTGTATCACTGGTGAATTTTTCACCGCGATTCTCACACTTCTTTTATAGTTTTCAACAAGAGTTTTAACATCACCGACAATGACTTTAGGCATCTTTCCTCTGGGAGCCAGAATTTGTCCCAACGCTTTCCCAATCGAAGGCATAAGAGGTGCTTCAGATAAGAAGAAATCTGTATTTAGAGCTAAACTCCTCGCTTCTCTTTTCTCAGTCGCATATCTTTGAATGTCGCTAGAAGAAATGATTTCGCAATTCAAATTGCTCAGATTGTCTGAAAATACAGCGATGCTCGCGTCCTTTCCTCTTCCATTTGGCAATTGAAGGTCTTCAGAAAATTTGCCTTCGCCTTTTTTCAGGTCGATGCCCTTAAGGGAAATAATTAAATCAACAGACTGGACGAAATTCTTTTTTTCGCTTTTCTTCAATTCTTCCAAGGCTTTTTCTGTTTTTTCCAGCATTTTAAACCCTCCTACCGAAGTAGTCTCACGGGACAAACGAACTACGATTTTAATATATTTAAGCGTTAATATTTTATAAGGTGAACAATGGCAGTCTTTGACGTAGTGACTATAAACATCGCAGTTGCGATATTCGTCGTAATTGCTCTAGCCGAATTCTCCAAGTACAGACAAACACGCCCGCGCGCCTTCAGACTTCTGGCATCCGCCGGTCTGTTGTTCCTGGTTGCAGGTGTGTTCAGTCTACCAGACGTTTTTGGAATCACATTAAATGCTACAATAGTCAGCATCGCTCAATTGCTGGGTGAAATAACAGCATTAGCAGCCTTGGTGTTCCTCGTCTGGGACTCTTTGAATGATTGGAAAAGAGACATGAAGAAATAGGCTGAATTGGAAAAGAATTTTTTAATTTTTTCTTATTTTATAATGCTTAAATTCATATAGAATTAAATCTTCTGTGGTAGAATGAAAGGAAAGCCGAAGGACGACGAGCAAAAAAAGGAAAAGAAAGAAGGCGAAAAGGAAGAGCCAAAAAAGGATGAGAAGAAAAGACCAGAAGTAAGGCATATACCGAGGCAAATTATCCGTGTAGCCGGCACTGATCTCGATGGTGAGATGCCGGTTGTAAGAGCTTTGAGAAAAATAAAGGGAATCGGCATGGCAACCAGTTCAGGCATTTGCATTGCAGCGAAAATAGATCCTATGACAAAATTAGGCGCTCTAGGTGAAGCTGGAATTGCTGAATTGGAGAATGTGATTAAAGATCCAATGAAATTCAATATTCCGTCTTTTATGCTGAACAGGAGAAGAGACCTTGCTACAGGTACTGATATTCATCTGACAAGCTCAGACTTGGAAACTTCGAGAAGATTCGACATCCAAAGATACATAGACCTTCATACTTATCGAGGTTGGAGGCACATGCTAGGCCAGCCTGTTAGAGGCCAGAGGACGAGAAGCTCGTTCAGAGTCACTGGCATGGCAGTTGGCGTGATGAAGAAATCAGTCTTGGCAAAACCAGGAGCAGCGCCCGCAGCAGGAACAGTACCAGCCACAGCAGGCAAGACAGAAGCAGCTAAACCTGCAGCGAGCAAGTCTGCAGAATCAAAACCAGCCAAGAAGTGAGTGATTAGATGAAAAGACAAAGAAAAAGATATCAAAGCCCAACAAAGCCGTGGGATAAGACAAGGCTGGAGATGGAAAGGGTTCTTTTGAAAGACTTTGGACTGAAAAACAAGAAGGAAATATGGAAGATGCAGGCCATGCTAAGAAAATACAGGAAGCTGGCCAGAGGGTTGGTAGCAAAGCATGATGATAAATTACAGCAAGTTATTATGGAAAGACTCACTAAATTCGGCTTGGTCACAGAAGGGGCGACCACAGATACAATCTTGAGCTTGACTTTGGAAGATTTTCTAAACAGAAGGCTGCAGACAGTCTTGCAGAAGAAAGGGATCGCAAATACAGTAAAGCAGGCCAGGCAGTTCATCACGCACGGTCATGTCTTGATAGATAACAGGAGAGTCACATATCCGAGTTACCTAGTTCCTGTAGACGAGGAAGATAGGATAGTAATCAAAGCGAATCCTGTCAGGAAAACGAGTGATACAAATGGAGAAACAGCAGCAAATTAAGAAGGAAGACATCTGGGGAGTAGCGCACATCTATAGTACTGCCAACAATACGATTATTCATATAACTGATCTTACTGGAAGCGAAACATTTGCCAGATATTCTGGTGGAATGATGACCGACAAGGATAGGGAACAAGGAATGCCTTTCCCAGCTATGTTGGCTGCGCGAAAAGCCGCTGATACGGCAATCGCAAAGGGCTTGACAGGTATCCATATCCGAGTCAGGGCAAGAGGATCGCAGTATAGCAAGTCTCCAGGCATGGGTGCACAGCCGGCGATTAGAAGCTTGGCACGTGCAGGTCTGAGAATTGGTACTATTGAGGATACGACCCCAATAACTCACGGCGAGTTAAGGAAAAAAGGGGGCCGCCTAGGCCGCCGTGTCTAAGGACGGGTGAACGGGAGATGTTGACTCTTCAAATAAAGTTGGTAATTTTTGAATTTCTTCGCTAATAAGCAAAGTATCTGTGTCAATTAGTTCGAGTTCTATAAATTCCCTAATTTTCTTAATAGGAATCGCTTTTCCAGTAAACTTTATGCACATTATGCATTTTACGATTCAAACTCTATTCTAGGCTTGGATTTTACAAATAATTCTTCTAATTTAGTAGATAATCTTAATGCTAACTTACGACCAATGCTTTCACTTCCTTTCTCTCTGCTCCTTATAGACCTCTCATGTACCTCTAGAGCTTCACCAAATTTGTCATGTGAGAGACCTAAGAGCAATCTGAATATCAAAAGAGATCTTGGAAATTCCATTAGAAATCTAGGATCGAATTCGGTAAAATCTCTAGTCAATTCTTTAGCCTTTTGAAAAAGTTCAAGCAAGCCTTCTTCAGTAACCGTAGTAATAGGTTTGCTTACCTTCTCGAATTTATGACCTAGCCTACATCTTTTAAATTCAATCAATTTAGCTAGGCCAGTTTCAACAGAAGGATGTGTCTCCTTAAGAAGGCCAGAAATTCTACTGGACCATCTCCTAGCAGGGCCTAGATGCACAAATTTAGACCTGCCAGCTTCTATTCCCCTAATAGTATCTTTAGCAAACCCCACTTTTCTTGCCAAATCCTTCTGAGATAATCCTAAAGCACATCTAACTACAAATAGATGCCTACTCTCTTCAATTAGCAGTTCCGGCGAAAACTCCGTCCAGTCCTTGGTTCTAGCTCTAAGCGTCTCAAAAGCTTCTACAAATTGCTCCTCGGACATTTCCCTGAGGTCTTCTGATATTGGTTGTCCATCTAACCTCACCTTCCCTTAATATTTCTCATAGGTACATAACCTGCTTTCGCAGGAGGT
>CAZYBR010000013.1:0-18104 GCA_964645905.1 uncultured archaeon | reverse complement strand
TAGGTTCGCGTTTAGCTTCCATAACTGGAAATTCCAGATTACCCCAACTAACAAAAGAAAATGTGAAATTCGTTGAAGAAAATATTCAGAAATTTGAAAAAGATTTACCACAACTTAAAAGGTTCATTCTGCCTACAGGAAACCAGACGGCAGCTTTATTGCATGTAGCACGAGCAGTTTGCAGAAGGACAGAGCGCAGTATAGTCGCATTATCAAAAACGGAGAAATTAGATGAGTTTTCAATGCCATATGTTAATCGTCTATCAGACCTATTGTTCACTCTGGCTAGATACGTGAATAAAAAAGAAAATAAAGCCGAGAAAGAATGGGTATCGAGGTAGATCATGGGGATTGAATATAAGGTTACTGGTGTTGTCCAATTAGTTGCAGTTTCACTTATTATATTTTTCTTGTTGGCGGATGCTATACCAAAATCTTATGCGCTTGTTGCTGTTTTATTTTTCCTAGTAAAAGGGATTGCATTTGCTTTAATGAAGCGCAATCCTATGAGTTTACTGGACACAATTGCAGGAGTTTATCTTCTGTTCCCTATTCTCGGATTGTTTTCTAACATTGTTTTGAATGTCATTGTTATTGTGTTTTTAGTTCAGAAAGGAGTTATGTATTTATTTAGATAGAGCTGACGTTCTCTTTATTTCTTGGATATAAATATCCAAATCGTGTCCTGTAATTTTTTTTACCATAGCTTTAGAATCTGGAAATTTATCATATATAATTTCATATAATTCTAAAATTGCCCGTGGTAACATGCGACGGGCTAGTTTCTCAGTTTCATCCAAACCCCGGGTTCCTTTACTATCATTATCCAAATCTTTAATTCTTTTTTGATAAGCTCTTATCCTGCCTATGACATAATCCACTTGTAGTGTATCGGGCATAAAGATCTTTATTTATATTTAGTTTATTGAAAATATAAACTCATCCAATAAGTTTTTTAAACTTCATCATTGAAGTCCTTGCATCGTTTTTGTTTGTAAAAACTTCAAAAGTCATTGTCTTGTCGTAATTTATCTGCTTCAGCCATTCAACAATCTGATCAAAACGGATATTCCCGTCGCCTAGTGGGAGATGATCATCCACCTCACCATGGTTGTCATGGATATGGACATGCTCCAAAATATCTTTGAAGGCGAATATGTAATCCCTGATGCCTTTCATGCCATTTTCAACGAACGCATGCCCGATATCCAAATGGACTTTCAACTTCGGCACGCTGTCAATGACAGATTTGTATTCTTTTATTCCTATGATATGCCTCTTATTAGGCGTGTTCTCCAAAAATACTGTGATGTTTTTTGTGGTCGCATAGCCCACCAGCTCCCTAAGGCTCTTAGTGATATTTCTAAGCACATCTTTTTGATAATCCTTGTATGTCAAGCCCATAGAATAGAAATGGAAATTTATTTTATCCAAGCGCAATGCTTCAGCTGCGTCTATGCATAATTTTGCCTCGTCGATCCATCCTTTTCTTATTTTTTCATTCAGCGAGCCGAAATCCAGCCACCATGCCGTATGGCCTAGGGCCGGATAACTGAATTTGCTTATCAGTTCCATGATTTTCTTTTTGTAGTCTATTATGAACTCTGGAGAGCCTCCGGGAAATTCTATGCCGACTTCCACATAATCAAAACCGAGTTTATGAATTGATTTTATTTCTTCCAGCATGTCGTTCGCTGGATTTGTCAATAAACCGAATTTGATTGACATGATGTACCTGCTTATTCACTTTCGCCTTTTTCTTCGGAAGAAAGTCCCTTATCTTTTAAAACTTTGGCCAGATCTCTGATGAGCTTTCTGACATGCTCTCTCATTTCATAAACGTCCCTGTCAGGTATTTCCATCACCTTCTTTTCTTCAACCATCTTCTTCATCTGGCTGATCCTGCTCCATATGTCAGAATAATAGCCTTCTATCAATCTTGTATCAATGAGCTCTTTCTTGAAGACATCCGACACGCTTCCGATACTCTTCACAACATCCTCGTCCCTCGTGCTGTCGGGCATTTTCTTCAGGCTTTTTATCGCAGTGATCGCGGCTTTGTTCATCACTTCGTATGTCCTCTCAAGGATTTTTTCCTTTTTCCTGATTTCCAATGCGTTCAACAGGCCGAACATCTTCTCGACGAACTTGTCGGACTTTTCAATCCATTCGTCAATGACAACGCCGGAAACATCCATCAGCTCCTTGTGCTCTATCTTTTTCCTGATATCAATAATGTCTCTCAGCCAATCAGCATACTGCTGTTCGAGTATTCCTGGTTTCACCAGATGCAAAACAACTTCATCGTAAACTTTGCTCGGAACAGGCGGCGCAAGCCCCATGAACATCAGGACTGCCTGGGATGAATTCAATATAGCATAATAGCAATCTTCGGCGAGCATCAATAGTTTGACTGTCTTTGCCCTCTGCAGTTTCTTTGGCGCGCCTTCCATGTAGCTTTCTATCGCTTCCCTTGTGGCAGGAATCTTCCCCATCTCGAGCAGCCTTTTGATTGGTGCGAAAAATCCTGTGTCATAAATTGGAACGCCTTCTTTGATAAAATTATAGATTATCGGATGCGCGACTCTCGCATAATCCCAGAACTCTGTCAATGTGTAAACAGGCTGGACTGAGAGCAGATTTATTTTTTCCTCTTTACCGTCCTGTGTCTTGACGCTTATCCAAGACTCTGGAATCTCGTCTGCTATCTTGAGCAAATCTGCATCTATCTTGTCCAGCATCTCGCTAGTAAGATTGAATGTCGTGTCATCAACTACGGCAAAAATATCAATGTCGCTCTTCGGCTTGAATTCATCCCTGGTCACAGAGCCCATCATCACGATTGCTTTGATGTATTGCCCGTATTTGTCCAAAACTTTCTTTGCGTAATTCTTGACAAGTTCCATCCTTTGTTCTTTAGTCTCTAATTTTGATTCAGGAATGTTCGGGGTTGTAGAATCGGTATTAATATTTTCTTTTTCTTCGTTTCTTCTAGGCATAACTATTCACCTAATTCTCCGACGAAATCTTTCGGCAATAATTTCTGCATCCTGTCAATAAGATCCTTCGCCAAGCCCAGAGCATCGTTCAAATGATCTGTGGTCACATCCTTGATTTCATTGTGGTCAATGTCTTTCCATAGCTTGTCCAATGCAACGAACTTTTCCACATAAGTCTTCTCCAGCTTCCTGTCTTTTACAAGCTTCTCCAAAAATTCAGGTGCCTTCTTGTAATCAGGTGTTTCCTTGTAATAGTGCATGACGACAGCTTGGACGATATCCAATGCAGTATACCTCAATTCAAAGACCATGGATTTGATGTCGAGCTTTATTTTCTTGTATCTTGCGCTCGCGGCCCTTGCCTTCAAGCTTATCGTCTCGTCGCTTGGAGGGATCAGCCCCATCTGCAGCATCCTCTGGATAGGCTTGATGAATCCAGTGTCGTAAATTGCCAAACCATATCTAAGAAAGTTTGAAAATTCAGGAGAACCCATCCTGATTGACTGCCAGAATTCTGTCAATGTATGCGCCTGTATGTGCATTTCCTTGAATTCGGTGGCGACAAGATAAAGATGGTCTATCACTTTGTTCAGGTCTTCCGTTGCCTTGGTTACAGTGTCGTCTACAATAACCCATACATCTACATCGGAGCCTTTGACCATTGTCCCCTTGACTACTGACCCGAATATAAGGACAGACTTGATCAATTCGCCGTACTGCTTTCTTACTATATTTGTGAACTGGACCGCCTTCTCTATGGCTTCTTTTTGAGTGGAATTCTGGACTTGTGGCCCCTCCTTCTCTTTCTTTACAAGTTCAGTGTCTTCAAGCTCTTCTTCCAAGGTTTCAAAAGGCATAAATAACTCTTGGTTTGGTTATATATAAAGATTACTGTTACTCAGAAGTGGTAATTATCTAAGCTCTTCCTTCTTCCATTTTTCAGGCGTCATCCCAGGCTTGGCCAATGCGTCCTTACCCAAGGCAGTATGCTCTTCCTCTGGAGCTATTATAAGGCCTTTCAACGGGTCTCTGGCATGTTCTCTAATTATGACCATCTGTCTTTCTGTTGACAGCACGCCTCCAGAAGATATACCGTAAAATTCTAGTGGTAATTTATCTGGTTCGATTCCTTTATCCAAGTTCACAATAATTTCCCTCAATGCCAGAACAGCAGTTCGTGTAATTTCCAAAGGATTCTGTCCGCCGCCTCTCTCAAATACAAGATAACCTTCTTTGAAACCTAGACCTCTCAGCTGGAATAGCCAGCGGTAAATCTTGAACTGCTGATCCGATGGAATCTCAATCGGATTGTGTATGTGGATCGGTAGAGGTTCATAAATGTGTATAGCCCTGACATACTTTCCAAAATCTGGGGAGTCTTTTTTCATATGCTCGAATTCTTTTCCAGGGTCGACTGCATTATGCAACCAATGATTAAGATCTATCAAAAGTTTGATGCGATCCGTATGGAAAACTTGTTCTGCCGCTTTCGCGAAATAATACATATGCTCGGCACGGATAATCCTCTGTAGCCCTTCTATCTGTCCCTCGCTCAATTCCGGATTTTCAAAAACTAACTGTACCTTAATCTCTTTTAATTTTTCAACCGCAGTTTTTGTATAAAATGGGTCATCTTCTCGTTCAGGAGCTTTCTTCAGCATTTCAGCTGTATATTCTTTCAAAACATCTGCTTCAAAATGTCCAAGAACGTATCTGCTTGCGACCATCGCGACAATTTCTGGATCAAGATATATTTCTCCTGTAACTGTATTCACAAGTTTTTTTGGCGCCCATTTCTTTTCGAGGTCTTCCATCGTCCTATCTTGGAAATACATTTTCCATAAAGGCTCTTTCGGATCGTCTTTTCGGAATTCGAGATATTTTGCAACTATAGCATACGTAACTTCCTCGTCAGTTATTGCGCCCCTGACATATCTTGTAGCACCGACGCCTAACCATTCACTATATACCTGATCTATTACTTCATCAGGATCTGCCCTTATTTCTGGTAACGCCTCCTCCCATTCGTCCAAACTTCTAGGAGGTATGCCATTATGTTTTCCTGCATATTCTCTAGCAGCATTGTCAGCTTTTTGTGGATCACTTCTTCTTACTTTTTCTAGTTTATCCTGGACGACTTTCTGGTTTGCTCTATCTTTAATCTCGTCGACACCAGTAACTATTACAGGGACTTCCCTTCCGTATACTATAAACAACATCACATCACGGAACCACTTTCTAAGTTGGGAATTCGCAGGATCATCCAAAATAGTTGTCCATGTATTCCTTCCTAAGAAATCAAGCATTATAGTACCAGCTAATCTGTATCGTTCAGCAAAATACCCAATTGACATCATGTTTGAAATATGAAAATCGATATAGCCGGGCAGATATTTACTCATTTTATTTTTGACAAACTTATCATACATCGCGTCCATATATTGGTGCAATCTTCTATGCGCCTGCCTCCAGATTTGCTGTTGCGCGGTTTCAAAAGCAACTGTCTGGCCAATCTCACCGTGCATGACCCATTTTATTTCCAAATCATCAACAAATCTTTTTACTAATTTTTCAACTTCAGGCTCGAACAATTCGGCAGATGTATAAGTCTCCATATCGGCTTGGACAACATTAACACCATAAGTTATGATTGATGGAATCTTCTTACCGAGGCCCATCAGATTAGGATCCCTGCCGATGCTGCCTATACCGCTGGATACTGTCAAAAGATATTTAGGTCCGGCAGTTTTCTCAGTATGCTCTTCAGTCATTGCTTACACCCTTACACCGGGCACACCAGATTTGCTCTGCAAAAATCTTAGAACGAAAAGATAGCCTTTGTACATCGTCTCCAGCTGGAACATCTCTGATATCCTGTCGTCCATCGCGAATTCGTATGGGCCCCTCGCCCTCAACCAATCGAATCTCAATCCTAAACCTTTTGCCACAACATCCTCCCAAATACTTCTGAATCTCTGGAATCCCGGAGAGCGGCCTATGTTCAACAGGCCGCCTATACCAAGCCCTTTCTTTATTTCTTTCTTCTTTTCTTTTCCTCCTTCAGCGTAGATCTCTGGGTATTGATCCTTGGCAAGGTCACTTATTTTCACACCGCCTTCGCTGACTTCGCCGACCAATTCGCTTACATAATTCTCCAGCTGCTTTTCCCTTGCGATCACTTCAAGTAGGCAGATTATAATCACGTTCTGCGTCCTATTCTTCACAGTCATATTCTCGATCATTATGTTCTCTAATTCCGTGCCATTAGGAAGCCTGATGACAGTCCTTGGGAATGGTATGTCCAAGAACACAAAATATGGGCTGAAGACCCAAGTTGCACCAGGCTTCAGGAATGCTGTTGCGTCGCCCAATCTTTGAGATGTCATCCCTCCTCTTGTCTCCATCGCTGTTCTCAGAAATAAATCAGTTAGACGTTTCCTTGCATTGTAAATGTCTACAGCAGTGATTTTCACATCATAAAATTTTTCGACTTCTGGTATGTATTTGCGAACAATGCCGTCTATCGATGGTTCCACTGGGAGCACAGGGATCTTTTTTTTCTTTTCTAATTTTCCAGCCTTGATCAGTTGCTCAATCTCTTCATTTTTAAATCCAGCTTCATTTGGACTTATCTCATCAAGGAATTCCCGCGTGACTTTGTATTTTTCTGAAGGCGCGAAAGGCATGAACGCCCAAGTCCTTGTCATGTCCATTGAATATGCTTGAGATGCGGGTTGAAAGAAACTCCTCCGTCCGGCCATTATCAGATTAGGGTTGCTTACAGCATCACTAAGTATCTTATATCTGGCGATGGTGGGTTTGAGAGCCTCTGTATATTTTTCAATCGACGTCTTTCTGGCTTCGGTCAGCCTTAGAATATGCTGGTATCTTCCTTTCAATGTCGGCTTGAATAGATTGTCCCTCCATTCCATGAAAAGTTTGTTCTTTGTGGCGAGTATCGACGCTTCGGCTTCGGATATGCCGTATTTCTTTGCAATCTCCTTCTGGTCTTTGTCCTTGTCGTCGAGTCGCATAAAGTCTACGATGATTGTCGGCCATCTCTGCGGCATCGTCCTTATTGCAAGGCCTTCTCCCGTATGAGCATCGACTTGGTCTATGAAAACGGAACGGAGCGTCTGCGTACCCTCTTTGACCATTTTCTCTCCTTCTTCCTTTTCCTCCTTTTTTTTGCTTTTTGCCTTCTCGTGCCCCTTTTCGACTATCGTATAATAGTCCATGTATTCCTTGTATTTCCTCAAATCATGCCATACTAGTTCATAATCATGAATGGCTGTAGCGATTTGTCCCAGACCGGCTTTTACTTCACCTTCAAGAGCCTGTTCCTGATGGACTGTTAAATCGTAGTACTGCTTAAAAACAGGCGATACGTTTATCGCCTCGTCGATCTTGAAAATGGCAAAGCCGTTTCTTCCCAGCTGGAACATCAGTGAATAGTACGTCCCGCTCAGCGAGCCAATAGGTGCTGTCAAATCTATAGTAATCTCTGCCTCGAAAGGATTTGCATTGATGCCCATCCCTGGTTGCTTATCTAGAATCTCTTCGAAGATTACGTTGGACATTAATTATAATATGGTTTTTATTTCATTAACCTTTTACCAGCAGGTAGATGCCTATGCCGGTCATGATGATGCCAGCGAGTATTATGACTCTTGCGAACGAATCAGGCATGTAAGACCCTGAACCAGGCCCGCCAGTGGTCATGCCCGGGAGCGCGATGATAAAATACAGCCCTGTTAAAATAAGCCCCATGCCGAAAATCTTCTGCCACACCATAATACTATTTAATTACATATACTTTTTAGTTTAAAACCCCGTATATTCTATAAGTGATTATTTGCCAGTATTCGCAAGAGCAAGAATTTTAATACACGACTATTGTCTCATTCCGAGGCCGACAGCGACTTTGGAGTATGCAGGCCCCAATCCGCAAAAGGCATACGAATACATAAGAAAACTCTTTGGCTCATTGTTCGGCGTGTCAGAAAAGGAAATACAGGAAAGGGAATTCAGGTGGGAAAAGGTCGCCGGCGGCGAAAGCTTCCATGTGAGATGGGAGACAATCAAAGATATGGATACGCACACATTCCAAGACATAACGATCACGATCGACGGCACTACCCAGCCTAGCAAGGAGTTCGGCAAGGAAGGCACGTTGAAGATAGCATTTGAAGGCAAGATCAGGACAGAATATCCGCAGGACACAATATGGCAGAGAAGCCTGATCTATGAAATGTTCCGTACTTTTTACCACAAGGTCATTTACCAAGGCATACGCAAGAACTATATAGAGAATTGCCGCGCATTGTTGTTGCAATTCACCGACGAGATGAAAACGTTCTTCAACCTGCTGCCTAAGATGTGATGAAATGCCTACATGGATTCTCGAGGACGACTGCCTGATGCCTGAAAGGGTTATAAGGATTGATTTCAAAGGAGTCAACCCGTTCAGGGTTTATCATTCGATACCGCAGTTCCTGCGCGCCATATTCGACGTCCGTGGGAAAGATGTCTATGAAAAGGAATTCAGGTGGGATTATGCGGACGATCCCCGCACGTTCTTCTCGCGGTTTATCGTAAGAAAGTCATATGACATGTGGTCTGTCGTCTGGGTGGAGGCTATAATGCAGGGCAAGCAGCCGTCCGATCCCAACAAGGAAGGCGAAATGTACATATTACTGACAGGAAAACTCCAGACGAAATCTCCAGAGAATACTTTTTGGTCAAGGAGCAGCATCTACAAGTCAATCAGGTGGTTTTATTTCAGGACGCTATATAATGATATAAGAAGAAATTATCTGGACGAGTGCCGGATAAAGCTAAATGATTTGAAGAGGACGGTCGAAAGGACGCTCGGCATTTCCCCAGAGGTCGTGTTAAAGTGATGGTATGGGAGTAATAGGAATTGCAGGCAAGGTAATTGCCTTTCCGTTCAAACTTGTTCTTGGACGCAAGAAGAAAGCTGATGCAGAACAAGCGACGGGCTATCCTAGCCCGGAAACAATGGACATGAAAAATCCGGCGGCATATCCAAATCCGACCGACGATAATCTGAAGGCGAAAATGGATTTGATGATGTCGCAGATTGACAGCATGAGAATAGAATACGACGCGATAAACCAACGGATACAAAACATAGAGAGAATGGTTAAAGAGATTTATACGATGGCTAAAAGCTAACTTAATTTAACAAGATTACCGCTCTTTTTCGCCATATGAAATGCAAAGTAATATACGGGCAGCGACACCAAAAGATATGAAATTGATACGGCGAACCCTCTTAGAACTAGATTAGAGCTCACAATACCATGCGTTATCAAACCTCTTGCTGCTTCGAAGACGTCAGTATATGGCATTAATTGTGCGATATATTGGACAGGTGTGGGAAGGATGTCAACAGTGTAAAACGGCGCTGAGAGCATCACAAATATTTGCAGTGATGTCCAAGCGAGAAAAGCGTATTCCCTGCCTGCAACAATAATGAACGACGCCACTAAGACAGACAACGCTAATGATGAGACCAGCGTTATTGCACTAAGGGCCATCATAGAACTGAAGCTGGTAAATATTATAGACAAGTCGAAAACGTAATATGAAATCACCAGCATGACAGCCATCAAGACCAGTGATATGCCCACGGAGAAAATGAGTCTTGCGATAATAAAATCTGTCTGGTCAATGCCTGATACAAAAAGCTGTTTAAAGCCACCTGACCACACGTCTTCCAACATTGACATGTTTGTCGTGCTTTGCGAAATGTATGCAAAATTCCAGAAGATGTTAATAATCAAGACAATTAAACCCGCTTCTAAAGAAAACCCTTTCATAAATACCGAGAACAGTCCCCAAATCAAAATTGACGTTATAGGGAAGTAGAATGTCTCAACGATTCTCCATTTTACTCGTGAAAATATCAGCAAGTCTCTGTATAGCAGGGCCACAATCCGGTTTATTTTCATGCGTCTTCACCTAATTTTTCGATAAAATGATCTTCCAAACTGTGCCTTTTTGTTATATCCTTTAATTTCCCGACCTGTATTATTTTCCCGTCCTTGATGAACGCGACTCTATCGGCAAGCTGCTCAATTTCAGGCATATAGTGTGATGTGAGAAGAATCGTAGTTTTGTATCTTTTATTGAGTCGCTTGATTTCTTTCCTGACTTTTCTTGAGACGTCAGGATCCAAGCCTAGCGTTGGTTCGTCAAGCAAAAGAATATGCGGTTTGTTTAGGAGAGCCTTCGCAAAAGCTAATCTCATCCGTTCTCCAGTTGACAAGCCGTCAAATCTTCTATCTAATATATCCGTTAGTCCGAGGAATTTTGCCAGTTCTCCTATCCGAATTCCCCTTTCTTTACCATTCAGTCCATATACCCTACCATAGAAATCTAGTACATCAAAAACAGTCAGTGCCCAATGGAAACGCTCCTCGCCAGATGCGTAGTTTATCTTTTCAAGAAAACTTTCGTCTTTGGCATCTTTGCCAAGGATTTTTACCTGTCCCGTATTGGGTGTTAGCATATTCAAAATTATGTTAAGAAGAGTTGTTTTTCCACTGCCGTTAGGGCCTACTAAAGCGAATATCTCACCCTTGTTTATTGTTAATGACACATCGTTCAGGGCATAGAATTCCTTCCCGTAAACTTTGAATTTTCTCGATACATTTTGAATTTCGATAGCTTTCATGGATGAATAATCAAGAGTGCGAAATAAATACTTTAATGCTTTCTTGGACAGTTATTTGATATGGTCGAGATTGCTTTAGCCGGAAAGACGAATTCTGGAAAGTCAAGCTTCTTCAAGGCTGCCACATCAATAGATGTGGAAATTTCCAACAGGCCTTTTGTGACTATCAAACCGAATGAAGGTGTTGCTTATGTCACGATTGAATGTGCTGAAAAAGAATTCGGTATTAAGTGTAAACCAAAAACAGGTTTTTGTAAAGACGGCATTAGGTTTGCTCCCGTAAAGTTATGGGACATAGCAGGTCTTGTTCCTGGTGCGCATGGGGGGAGAGGTCTCGGTCTCCAATTTTTGGATGACATACGGCAAGCTTCTGTCCTGCTTCATATTGTAGATTTTTCTGGGACAACGGATTCAGAAGGGCTACCGACAGAAAACTACGATCCAGAAGACGATATAAATTTTGTAGAGAATGAAATCAATCTTTGGTTCATCGATGTAATAAAAAGAAATATCGAAAAAATAAAGAAACTCCCGCCGGGAAAAGCGGAAATTTTAGACGTCTTACAACAACAATTAAGCGGCTTAGGTGTAACAAAAGAACAACTATCACAAACCCTCGACGAATGTAATATATCCGATGCTGAACTGTTTGCAAGAAAACTGCGTGAAAAATCAAAGCCAATCCTAATAGTAGCTAACAAAATCGATTTGAAAAAAGCACAAGAAAATTTCGAACGATTGAAAGTGAAATACAATAACATAATCCCAGTAAGTGCGGAATCGGAGATAGCTTTGAAAAAAGCTGATGGAAAAAATCTGGTGAATTATCATGTTGGGAATGGGTTTGAAATAACAGGAAATTTAGATGAGGGACAGAAGAAAGCGTTGGAGTTTGTAAAAAGAGAAGTGGTTGATAATTATGGTTCCACTGGCGTGCAGGAATGCTTGAACAAGGCTGTTTTTGAAATTTTAGATTATATTGCAGTATACCCAGTTGCCGATGTCAATAAGCTGACAGACAAAGATGGGAATGCCTTACCAGATGTTTTTCTTGTGTCTGATGGGACTACGATGAAGGAATTTGCTTTCAAGGTTCACACGCAAATGGGAGAGAAGTTTATTACAGGCGTAGATGCTAGAACAAAAATGAGATTAGCTGCCGACCATAAGTTGAAAGATGGGGATGTCATTTCGATAGTTTTCGGTAGATAGCACCAAAGTTAAATAGTTATTTCTCGGTAGTAAATATTAGTGATATTGTGATGTGTATTGGCGATTGTAAAGCAATCGATCGGGATTTTGCACTTTCTCTGACTATGGCATCAAACGGAGCCCCTGTTAGTGCACTCGAATTCCTGGGAAGAAGATACAATGAAGAATGCAACTTGGGTCCATGTGCTGATTTAGACGCAAACTTAGGGCGATATGATTTAGCTAAACATTTAGCGAAAACATACGGTAATCCCTTTGGCCCTAGTGGCAAACAACGTTATTCGGTACGAGAAAGATCAAGAGAAATAACTTTGACACTTTTAGAAGAAAGCTTATAAGTTTTAGAAACGTATTTTGGTGTGTCTCCCGCAGTTGAGAAAACACTTGCAGAAAAGACAATTGAGCACGAGTCTTATTCTTCTATTCCTGAAGGGTATCAGGCAGGGAAAACAAAATTTATAGTTATTACAGGCAGCGTCATGTCGGGTGTGGGCAAAGGTACCTTTTCCGGCGCTTTAGCTACTTTATTGAGTTGTCACGGATTCAACGTTTCTCCGATAAAGTTTGACGGTTATTTGAATTATGATGGCGGGACTCTGAATCCCTTCAGACACGGTGAAGTCTTTGTTTTGGAAGATGGCACAGAGTGCGATTTGGATCTAGGTTCATACGAACGGGCCTTACATCGCAATTTGACAAAAGACAATTATCTTACTGGCGGAAAGATCTTCAAAATAATTATTGATAAAGAACGCGCTGGAAAATATCTGGGAAGAGACGTCCAATTCATTCCGCATGTTACAGGAGAGATAAAGAATTTCTTGCGAGAATTAGGGCAAAAAACAAATGCAGATGTAGTTCTGGTTGAAGTAGGCGGGACTGTAGGCGACCTGGAAAATTCTTATTTTGTAGAGGCAATGCGTGAATTGGGATATGAGGAAGGCAGGGAAAATGTGTTGTTTGTTAACGTCACTTACATAATCGAGCCTGGCTCATTGAATGAATACAAAAGCAAAGCGGCTCAAATCGGCCTGAGGCAGTTGATGGCGCTTGGCGTCCAGCCTGATATGATAATATGCAGATCTCAGACTCCAGTTCCGAATTCGGTAAAAGAAAAGGTCAGTGTGTTCGGTAATGTTCCAATTGAGCATGTGTACAACCTGTATGATTTTTCAAACATCTATGAAATACCTTTGGCTCTTCGCGATTTGGGTCTTGACAAAGAGCTGTTTAAAATCTTGGATATTTCTCCGAAAGTAAATGGCGACGGTGTGCTTAATTTCAAAAACTGGGAAAGTTTCGTCGAGAAAGTTAAAAGTGCGAAAAAAGAAGTTACTATTGGAATTGTTGGAAAATACACGAATGTTCACGATTCATATTTGAGCATTTTGAAATCACTGGAACATGCAGCACCGTATTTCGGTGCAAGAATTAAAGTCAAATGGATTGAGTCAACTGACATTGAAGATGGAAAGATTTCTGCTGAGGAGGCTTTGAAAGGTGTGAATGGCGTAATAGTCCCTGGCGGATTTGGGAAAAGAGGGATTGAAGGGAAGATAGCCGCGATAAAATACGTGCGTGAAAAAAACATTCCATATCTCGGATTGTGCTACGGGATGCAATTGGCTGTAGTTGAGTTTGCGAGAAATGTTTGTGGGTTGAAAGATGCTCATACGACAGAAGTAAACCCTGATACAAACTGTCCTGTAATCGATATTATACCTGAACAGAAAGACAAACTGGAAAAATCTGAAATGGGTGGAACTATGAGACTTGGTTCATTTCAGGCAAAATTAAAGGACAATTCTTTGGTGAGAAAGCTTTACGGAAGAGATGTTATAACTGAAAGGCATCGCCACAGATGGGAGTTGAATCCGGAGTTTCATAAAATTTTAGAAGATAAAGGAATGTCTTTATCCGGAGTTTATGAAAAAAGAAATTTAGTTGAGTTCATAGAAATACCGAGCCACAAGTTTTTTCTGGCCACGCAAGCCCACGGCGAGTTCACATCAAGGCCTTTGACGCCTAATCCATTGTTCATGGGATTCATCAAGGCATGCAGCGGGCAATAGAGGTTCCTGCGAAACAGGCTAATTAGCTCAATCGACTAAATAATATCATGGTGATCATAAAAGAAAGATTCCACCATGTGAAGCAGGGCTTGAAGAAGGTCAAAGTCGTCTGGGAAAAGTTGAACGAGAACAGCTTTTGGAAACGGGAAAAGAGACTTAGATCAAAAGTGTCAAGATAACTCCATTACGGCAAGATTGACAAGCTAGCAAGCATTGTCGAGCAAATAAAGACTCCGTGATTTCCTTTCCATAATACCTTTCCTAATGACACAGTTGCGACGAATCCTAGCCATGCCCAAAACCCTGCCATAGCGCCGTCCATGTAAGTTGTGGCTTGTGCATAGTCTATAAAATGCGAGTTTCTGATAACTCGCCTTATCTAAACTTCAGATATTTATAGTTGTAGCTTAAAAAGAAAATATGGGATTACGATTGGGTTTTTTACGACCTAGTATTCACTTTTCAGAAGAATTTCCAATTGGAACTCTAGTTATTTTGGGGGATCCGACTAAATATGAACCACGAAATTATGCTAGAATTATTTCGCCTGAAGATTATGCGACAAAACAACCTTTACCCGAACCCAGAAAATTTCTAAGACAGTGGGGGGACGAGGCAAGAAGAAGTGGGTTTGTATACGTGGAACAATATAATGCAGGAATTGATGATTTAATTTATGACATAATACCTAGATTGTGGATCTCTGAGATAGTCGATAATCCTCAAAAAGAAATAGACTGCATTAGAAAAGCAATGGGAAGGAATATAGAACACATCCGATCCTTATATGATGACGCTATTTCATTTCTTAGAAAAGAAGTACAATAAGTTTATTGCAAAATGTTATCTTACAAGTTTCTGGTGATTTACCTTATCTAACCCTTTATATAATCGGTATTCAAGCCAAATAAACAAGCATTCCTGACTAACTATCATAGTGCATCTAAACTTCCGTGCCGATGCACCATTTCCATATATCGGAAAAGAAGCTTTTTATCCTTAAAATACGGTGCATCAAATGTCAAAGGGCGATGTACTATGTTTATCTACATCAATGAATATGGCTACAAAGTAAGCAAACGGGAAATATCGTCAAAAATATGGATTAAAACCCATGATTTTATATTCTTGAAACCTAATTATACGTTGGGACAATCTTGTATTCTCATGAGATAGATTCACTACTTAAAGGTAAAAAGATACGAATCGGAGATAAAGTTCTGGTAACCAAGGGTAAAGGTGAGTATGCGGGTATACTGATGCCTAGGATAAAGCTAGGTGATGTGTCCAGTCTTGTAATAAAGCTGTCGAACGGCTACAACATAGGCATAAGATATGACAAAGATGTGAAAATAAGGCGGCTAGAACCAAGTAAGCCAATAAGATTCAAGCCAGCCGAAACAGTTCCAAGAAAAGACCCCGAAAAACCTACTGTATCGATATTGGGTTGCGGCGGGACTATAGCTTCTAGGGTAGAGTATACAACAGGTGCGGTATTTCCGGCATTCTCACCTTCAGACTTGTTATTATCCTTCCCTGAATTGGGGGATATAGCCAATATCAAGAGTAGGAAGTTATTCGACTTGCTTTCTGAGGATATTACAGCCGAACACTGGAAAATTATTGCGCAAGAGGTCGTCAAAGAGATACAGTCTGGAGTTGATGGCGTTGTTCTTATGCACGGTACAGATACTATGCATTATACCGCAGCAGCATTAAGTTTCATGCTAAGAGATTTGCCAGTTCCTGTAGTTTTGGTAGGCGCGCAAAGAAGCAGTGATCGAGGTAGTAGCGATAATCTTGTTAATCTGGTATCAGCTGTGGTCGCAGCAGCTCAATCAAGTGTTGCAGAGGTTACCATATGCATGCATGGCAGCATGAGCGATGATTTCTGTTATCTTCACCAAGGTACGAAAGTGCGTAAACTCCATACATCCAGAAGGGACGCATTCCAGAGCGTGAATGTAAAACCGTATGCGAAAATTTTCTACCCTGATAAAAAAATCGAATACTTGCGAAACGATTATAGGATAAGAGAAAAGAGAACGGTAAAAATCGATGACAAATTGAATACTAATGTAGCACTAGTTTACACGTATCCTGGAATAAAACCAGAGTTCATCCAATCATTAAGAAATTTCGATGGTGTTGTAATCGCTGGTACAGGGCTAGGACACGTTCCTGCAAATCCAACAGGAGACAAATTCACACAAAGTCTGTTGCCAGCATTAAGAAATCTAATTCATTCTAATGTCCCGGTTGTAATAGCTCCTCAGACGATATACGGCAGGTTGGATTTGAATATCTACGAAGCCGGAAGATTGTTGAAAGAAACTGGCGTGATCGGTGACGGATGCGACTGGACGCCCGAAACAGCTTTAATTAAATTAATGTGGGTTCTTGGACACACAAAAGAAATGAACAAAATTAGAGAAATGATGTTGACTGATTATGCAGGTGAAATAAGCGATAGAACTGAAGTGGTATAATGGATAAAAAAATCAATTACGATAATCTAAGATTGAAAGCGGGCTTGGAACTCCATCAACAACTTGATACAGAACACAAACTATTTTGTAATTGTTTCACTAGCATGAAAGAAAAGCTGCCTGCTAGAACAATAATTCGTGCATTACACCCAGTCGCAAGCGAATTAGGAATTGTAGATGTCGCTGCGCAATTCGAATATTTGCGCAATAGAGTATTTCATTATCAAGTGTTTAACAATGAGACTTGTCTTGTTGACATCGATTGTGAGCCACCCCATAATTTAAATTCTGAAGCATTGCATATCGCTTTACAAATCGCATTATTGCTTAACTGCGAAATTCCGAATGAGATTCATGTGATGAGAAAAATTGTCTTGGACGGCAGCACACCAATGTCATTCCAAAGAACAGCAATTGTCGGGATGAATGGCCACATTAGTTTCAAAGGAAAAAGAATTCACATAACGCAAGTAACTCTGGAAGAAGATGCTGGAGCAATTGCTGGGGAAGAAAACGGTAAAGTAACTTACAGATTAAATCGATTAGGAGTCCCCCTGGTCGAGATTGATACAGGAATCTTGGAAGGATATTCACCGCAAGAATTGCAAGAGATAGCCTATCAGATGGGGATACTTGCAAGATCGACGAACAAAACAAAGCATGGCATAGGTTCGATCAGGCAGGATGTAAATGTAAGCATAAGGAACGGACCGAGAACAGAAGTTAAAGGTGTGCAAGAACTCGGGTTGTTATCAAAAATTATTGAGTTCGAGGTCCAGCGGCAAATGAAAGAAAAGTCACAGGAAGCGACACGTGCAGCTAACCTTGATGGCACTACGCGATTTCTAAGGCCTTTACCAGGGGCGCATAGGATGTATCCTGAGACTGATATACCGCCTGTGATTATATCGTCGGGGTATTTGGATGACGTGAAAAAGAATCTGCCAGAGCCATGGACAAACAAATTAGAGAGGTTCAAGACAAAATTAAGATTACCTGACGGCTTGGCGAGAGAGATACTCGGCTCGGAATACCTGAATATATTTGAAAAAATTATAGCTGTGAAAAAAGTAGAGCCTACATTGGTAGCGAGCACATTCACGTCCACGATAAAAGACTTGGTGAGAAGAGAAAAAGTTGAGATTGACCGCATATCCGAACACAGGCTCATCGAGGTTTTTGATTATGTAGCAGACAAGAAAATAACCAAAGAGGCCATACCAGAAATCGTAAGATATCTTGCAGCATATCCACAGAATAGTGTCGGCGATGCGTTAAAAGAGCTGGATTTGAAACCGATGACAGCAGACGATGTAAAAAATATCGCGAGCGAGATCCTATCTCAGTCCAACATGCCATTTGACAGAGCTTATGGAATTGTAATGGGCAAAGTCAGAGGAAAGATAGATGCGCAACAAGTACTCAAAATAATGAAAAACATGAAATGATTCAAGGTTATAAATCTAAGCCTCGACTAAATACAATAGATGTCTCATTTAAAAAACGCGTCTAAGACTGTCTATATATAATTCAGCCATAGCTAGTTCTCTGCATTAAGTGATTTTATGGTTACAGACAAACAAATAAAAAAAGCGCATGATTATGACTTTCGTGAAACGATAGAGCTGAA
>CAZYBR010000012.1:0-18315 GCA_964645905.1 uncultured archaeon | reverse complement strand
TGAAAACAATTTAAATGCATCGTTCGAATACATTAAATTGAGAGCATGGACCCGCATAAGACGCTCAGCTACGCATACCTCACAGAAAAAGCCGTAGGCCTGGTGGAAAAGGAAAACAAGTTAGTCTTTATTGTAAAGAGGGATTCCAATAAAAAGGGGATCAAGTCCGCGATAGAAAAGGCGTTCGATGTCAAGGTCGACAAGGTCAATACTCAAATAAAAGGCAGTGAAAAGAAAGCCTATGTCAAATTAAAGCCTGAATCGAAAGCAATTGACATCGCAGTAAAATTAGGATTGACTGTATAAGGTGATTTAATGGGAAAAAATCTCATAGTTCAAGCAAGGGGAAAAGGCGGTCCTAGGTACAGGATACCTTCACACAGGTTCTTGGGCAGGATACAGTATTTTCCTTACAGGACATTCACAGGAAAGGTAGTCGACATCATGAACGACCCCGGACACTTCGCTCCGGTCATGTTCGTGAAAGACGACAAAGGAAAGGAGGTACTTCACATAGCGCCTGAAGGCATACAGGTTGGTGATTTTGTCAATTATGGCCAGTATTCTGGATTAGGAAGCGTCGTCGAAATGTCAAAGATCCCTGTAGGCACAAAGATTTCCGGCATAGAGACTCATGCAGGCTCGGGCCCTAAGATGTGCAGGAGCTCGGGAAGCTATGCGACATTGATGTCAATCGACGGCAGCAAGGTTAATATACAATTTTCTACTGGAAGAGGCAAGATTCTTGACGCCAGATGCAGGGCAATGATAGGCATCCCTGCAGGTGGCGGAAGACTGGACAAGCCTTGGGTCAAGGCAGGAAAGAGGTCTCATGCCATGATGGCAAGGGGAAGGCTGTATCCAAGGACTGTAGGAGTTGCAATGAACCCGGTCGACCATCCTTACGGCGGAAGAAAGAAGCACGCCAAGTTCAAGACAATATCAAGGAACGCGCCGCCTGGAAGAAAGATAGGAAGCATTGCTGCCAGAAGAAGCGGAAAAAGAAAATAAAATAAAATAAAATAAAATAAACAAACTTTTTAAAGAACTTTTCCGATCAATTTATTATGCAGCCTTTTTGCCCATAATCTTAGATTTTAGCAACCATAGCACGACTGCTGCGGCTATAGCCCCTCCAACCAAGTATAGTGTATTCATAGTTTGTATTTGTGGGCAACCGCTTAAATATTTGTTTTCTTGGAGGTTATCTCAAAGTATTTCGACAGGATAAGTCATGCCAGAACTTGCGCCCATTGTCATTTGCCCATAATATAATCCGGTTCTCGGTTAATCACTCGATTTCAATCTGTTCGTCAGAATATCCGAGCTTGATGAGGATCTCCTTCGCCCTTGACTTGTGGTTTCCCTGTAATTCAATATGCCCTTCTTTTATAGTCCCGCCGCATGCGAGCTTGCTTTTCAATTGTTTTGCTACATCCTTTGAATTTTCCACAATGCCTTTGACAATCGTGATCGGCTTGTTGAACCTTCTCATCTCAGTAGAAATGACGATCTTTTCAGACTCTCTTTCAATAGTGACGCAGACACAAAGATCGAACGGCAGCCCACACTTTGAGCAGATGTTCTGAGTCGCTTGAGCGCCGCACTTTGGGCAAACTGCCATCTATTTCTTAACCTCTACCTTTTCCCTTTTTATCGTCAGTATGCGCGCGATATCCTTCTTCAGGACTCGGATTCTTCCAGGATTCTTTATAGGCCTTCCACGCTTGACATTTCCTACCTCTTTCATCAAGTCCAGCCTCAATTCATAGAGCTGCTTGCTCATGTCTTTATTTTCCATTGTGCGTATGTCCTTTACTCTCAAACTTATCACTTAAGAATTTGTCGTCCCGATATATAAATCATATCTAAACGGCATCCTTTACCTGCCTTTCGGCCACAGGCTCAGGAGGCAACGAACTCATTATCTTTACCTTGATCCCAATTATCCCTGCCTTTATGATGGCCTGCGTATAACCATAATCAACCAGCCTTTCTGCCATCTCGCCGGAATGCGCGACGAATCCCATCTTGAATTTCTGTTCTCTTGATCTCTCCACGCCGCCAATCTTGCCAGCAATCTCTATCTGTATCCCCACTGCCCCGGCTTCCACAACTTTCTCCAGATAAAAATTGGCGACCTTTTTATAGTTCACGCCCTTTTCAATCGAATGCGCGATCCTTCTTGCAACAATGTTGGCGTCCAATAAAGGCCGGTCGACTTCTCTTACGTCCAATAAAGGATTTTCAAAACCGAACTTGTCTTTTATTTCTTCAGTTATCTCGTTCACTCTTCTGCCGCTTCTGCCGATGACCAATCCAGGCTTGTTCACATGCACGATGATCCTGGTTCCAAGCGGAGTTCTCTGTATCTCAGTATGGCTGTATCCAGCCCTTTCGAATCTCTTTTTGAGAAATTCTTCTACTTCAGAAACTTTGATTCCTTCCTTCACAAATAATTTTTCTACAGCCATTATCGTTCCTCTACAATAATCTCAATGCTCGCAGACTTGCCTATTCGCCCTCTGTGGGGAGTCCTGCTTTTCGCCAAGACCCTCCTTTCAGCCTTGTCTGCCCGTGCATTCTTGATAAACAGCTTTTCAACATCCATCGTCTTGTTTTTTGCGTTCGCTTCGGCAGCCTTCACAATCCCCAATAATTTTCTTGCAGTCTTTGTATGGTACTGTCCGTCGATATCTCTTTTTTCATCTAACAATCCTTGTAGGAAATTCTTCGCCTTTGAAACTTTCTTCCCTTTGATCTCTTTCAATATCTCCCTCGAAGTCTTGATGGAAATTACCGCATTTGTCTCTTTGGCCAGGGCTGTCTTCATAAAATCACATTTACGTAGTCTTCATCGACGAGTGCTTTGTGGACTTGGAAGCGCCTATACCAGGGGCAGAGTGCTGCACGCGCTTTACAGGAATGGCAAAATCGCCCAGCCTGAATCCGACCATGTTGGGAGTCACATCAAGCGTCACCCATTTGTTTGATTTGTCGCCTGCTGCAGAACCGCCTTTGTAGACACCCAATTTCTTGCCTACCATTTCAGGTAAAATTATCATTCCTCTGATGTGCGTCTTGTGGAACTTTGTCGGGAATTTTCTGATCTTTTCCAGAAACCTCTTCTGCGGCTCTGTCATGCCTCTTTTCAAGGTCCTTCTTTCCCTTGACGGGAGCAGACGCGCAAAATCCTCGATCGATAGACTCTTCACTTCTTCGAATGATTTTCCTCTTAGGGCAAATTCTTTGGCCATATCAACAATAGCATTATGTTTGTTGTGTATTTAAAATTGTCATTTTGACAAATAGTATAATGCCGATAACACCACAGAACATAGTAAGGCACGAATTAATCGGACTAGATGTAAAAATCGAAGATTCGACTGATCCCACGCAGAAAGGTATGGTAGGCACCGTAATAGACGAGACTTACAATACTTTGAAAATGGAATCTAAAGAGAAAGAAATCACTTTGATAAAGGAGAACTGTGTTTTTGTTTTCACACTTTCCGACAAGAGCAAAGTTCAAGTCGACGGCAAGATTCTTGTTTCCAGGCCTGAAGATAGGATAAAGAAAAAGTTTCCGAAATGGTAGCCTTAAATCTCTTCCAGTCCAAATAACTTTATATGCTATCTGATCTTCTGGATGATCTCGATTTTGCCATCTATCAGGAGCCAGAACTACAAAGCACTTGTGGAAAATTGCAAAAAACACCGCAATTGATTCTACGTTATAAACATGGATTATCATCTGAAAGCATAGATAATGTAGCTAAAGAATTAGCGAATATAATTCGAAGTGACACAACTTTCCCTAGATATGTTATGGTTCAACCCTCTTCTTCGGGATATGTTATTGAAGTGTATAAGATGTCTTTAGGCTCGCGAGATTATGCGGAAAGAAGATTTTTTGTCGAAGCGTATTCAGGCATACCTCAGATATATGCAATTGAGCAATGGTATGAAGGTGAACACTCCGACTTTCTTGCAGGTATAAGAAGAGACTTGATGAAAATAGAACCATGACTGTATCTTTTAATTAAGAAAGTTATAAAAACATATCTTTTGTTAATAAATAGAGTGAAATGATGAAGGCTAGAAATATCGGCATAGACGCAGTGCCTCCTAAGGGCGAATGCTCGGACGGCAAGTGCGCATGGCATGGAAAAATTCCGCTTAGAGGAAATGTGATGCAAGGCAAGGTCGTGTCGGCAAAGGCATTAAAATCAGCTGTAATCAAAAGAGAGTTCCTTCAATATTTGCCCAAATACGAAAGATACCAAAGAAGGCATTCGAAAATCTCCGCTTATAACCCTGAATGCATTTCAGCAAAAGAAGGCGACACAGTGACCATAGCAGAATGCAGGCCTTTGAGCAAGACGAAGCATTTTATCATAATTGAAAAGGTGAACCAATGAAAGGCATAAAAGCTTCCATCACAAAAGGCTTGAATGTCGGCAGTTATCTGACATGCGCTGACAACAGCGGCGCAAAGGTAGTGCAGATAATTTCTGTCTCCGGCTACAAGGGAAGAAGAAGGAGAGTGCCTAAGGCAGGGGTGGCAAGCTTGGTCAAGATCGCTGTCAAGGTGGGCGACCCTAAGGTCAGAAAACAGATGTTCAATGCAGTAATCGTAAGGCAGAGGCAGGAATATAGACGGATGGACGGGATGAGGGTTTCTTTTGAAGACAATGCGGCTGTTCTGACAGATGTCGAAGGGACACCGACGGCGACGGAAGTAAAGGGTCCTATAGCAAGGGAAGTCGTTGAAAGGTTCTCGCCAATAGGCAAGATTGCAACAACAGTGGTTTAAATGAAGCGACCAACATCATCGAAGCCAAGAAAGCAGAGAAAGTTTTTGTATACTGCTCCGTTGCATGTAAAGCGCGGGATATTGTCTTCGCACTTGTCAAAGGAGCTTAGAAAATTATACAAGAGAAGGGCGATGCCTCTGAGAAAAGGCGACGAAGTCCAGGTAATGCGCGGCAATTTCAAAGGAAAGACAGGGAAAATCGCTAAAGTGAATTACAAGAAATATCGCGTTTATATCGAAGGCGTCACAAGGAAAAGAACTGTCGGCACTGAGGCTCAGGTCGGCATACATCCCAGCAAGTTGAGAATTGTCAACATGGAATTGGGCGACAAGTTGAGACAGAAGATTTTGGAAAGAAAAGGCGTCAAGGTAATGCCTGTGCAGATTCCTCAAGAAAGCAAACCTGCAAAAGAAGAACCGGTCAAATCTTCATAACACAGCCCAAAATAAAGTTTTATAAGCATTCATAATCAATTCTTGAAAGATATGTCGCATCTAAAAAGGCTGCAGGCTCCAACATTTTGGAAAGTACCGAAGAAAGAGAACAGATGGGTAGTATCTCCTAGCCCCGGACCTCATAAAAAAATGAGCTCTGTGCCATTGTCAGTTATTTTGACTCACATGATAAATGCCGCTGAGACCACTACAGAAGCCAAGAAGATAATCAGGAAAGGAGAAGTCTTTGTAGACGGGAAAAGAAGAAAAGACCACGGCTACCCTGCGGGATTGTTTGACACGATTTCCATAGAAAAATTAAACAAGAGTTATCGTCTCGTTCCTGCCTCGAAAGGCATGAACCTCATAGAAATCGGCAAGGAAGCGAATGTAAAAATCTGCAGGATTGACAACAAGTCTGTTTTGAAATCTGGAAGGATGCAGCTCAATCTCAATGACGGCAAGAACATTCTGGCCGAGAATAATAATTATAATACAGGCGACTCGCTGCTTATAGAATTGCCTTCATTGAAAATCGTCGAACATTTCCCATTGGAAAAAGGAAACGTCGGGATAATCATACACGGCACCGATTCTGGCAAGATGGGCGAAGTGAAGGAGGTTGTAAAGGGGACGATGAAAGAGCCGCAAAAAATCGTCTGTGAGGTCGAAGGCGAAAGGAAGATAATCAGCAAGGAAAGTTTCATCGTTGTAGGCAAAGAAAAGCCTGCGATAAAGGTTGTTTAAGTCGTGTTGTTATGGCCGAAAATCCAATGAAAGAAATCAAGATAGAAAAGCTCACCATAAACATAGGATGCGGTGACGACAAGAACAAGATAGAAAATGCGCAGAAGCTTCTCGCAAAGATCACGGAAGGAAAATCTCTTGTGACAGTATCGAAGAAAAGATCCACATTCGGAATAGCAAAAGGAAAGCCTCTTGGTGTCAAGTTGACATTGAGAAAGGAAAAAGCCGAGGAATTTTTCAAGAATGTGGTAAAGGCGGTTGACAATAAAGTGAAGCACTCGCAGATAGACAGTGACGGGAACATAAGCTTCGGTGTGAAGGAGTACATCGACCTGCCGAACATAAAATATTCTCCGGAAATCGGAATGTTGGGAATGGATGTCGCAGTGACCGTTGAGAGACCGGGCTACCATGTAAAAAGAAGGAGAATAGAAAAGGCTATTATAGGGAAAAAACATAGAATAACTAGAGAAGATACTGTGAACTGGTTGAAGAAAAGAGGCGTTATAATTGAGTGAAGATTTTCATAATGTAATGGAAATGGCTGTCGAAGTAAGCGGCTCTATTTTAAGGCAGGCTGAATGGGAAAGGAACTTTACAAAGGTATACACGCGTGTCTTCCAGAAGGTAATCGAGCTGCAGTACACTGGAAACCCTGAAGTTTTGCAAGTTCTTGGTAATCTGGGTGGGTAGACAGTGCCGACGAAGTTTGGGAAAGCAAATCGCAAGTGCCGTAGATGCGGGAATTCTCGCGGCGTGATAAGGAAATACGGATTGTTTTATTGCAGGCGATGCATCAGGGAAGTTGCTGGAAGCCTTGGATTCAAAAGATACGGTTAAGATTTAATTTAAAATAACGAACTATTTTTATGGACGTGAGTTATCTTCCTTTGGCATTTGCTTTCATAGGTACGACAATCGCAGCAGTTTGGGATTTGAAAACAACAGAAGTCCCTGACCAGTTGCCATATATTTTGATCGCTATCGGCCTGCTATTCTGGGGATACCAATCTGTAATGGAATCCAGTTTCACTCCGATTTTGCATAGTCTGCAATATGGCCTGTTGTTTCTCGCATTCGGCGGTGTAATGTATTATTTAGGTCAGTGGGGAGGAGCTGATGCATTGATCCTGTCTGCATTAGGATTTCTACTGCCTACAATTCCACAAGGATTCTCAAAAATATTGTTTCCGTTTCCACTAAGTCTTTTTGTTAACATTTTCATTGTAGGCGCGCTCTATATGTTTCTTTATGCAGCTTTTTTCAGCATCAAAAATAAAAAAATATTTTCTGAACTTGTATCGGATTTAAAAATAAATTCAAAAAAGATTGGCATGAGCTCTATCACACTGGTCGTATTTTTCTATGCGTTTGCTCTGGCAATGAGCAAGATAGCATACGGCTCATTTGATATTGTTAAAGCATTTAAAATTTCGCTATACCCTCTATTTTCCATTGCTGTTCTTTATGTTGTTTGGAAATTTGTGAAATCGGTGGAAATATACGGTTTCAAGAGAACAATTCCGGTTTCTAAACTGAAAATTGGCGATATGCTAATCTCAGAAAAGAAATTGATTGGCGTCACCAGAGAACAGATTCAAGCTATGAAAAAAGCAGGTAAAAAGAATGTTGATATAAAGCTGGGGGTCCCATTCGTAGTTGCATTCCCAGTCGCGCTTTTAGCCACAATGTTCTATGGTGATTTGATTCTATTTTTTGTAAATTTACTTTGATTCTTTCTTCAGATGTTCTCTTACTATCAGTGCAGAAGTTATTATAACAATTAACCCACCTATGATCTGGAGAGGGCTTAAGACTTCTTTGAACATAAAATATGCAAAAGGCGCACCAGCTATAGGGCCTAAAGCACGGAGTGCTGACACCATCCACCCCTTTACATTTTTTAAAGAAGCAAACCAGAATGTAAGCCCGAAAACGTTGAATAAAATGGTAGAAGAAATCAAATATATCCATCCAACAGATGTTACATCCCAAACATGCGAAGGCACGAAGAAAAGTGAAACTAAAAATAATACCGTTCCACCAATGCCTATTGTCACCATTGTGGATGCTTTCGCACCGAGATTTTGTGAAAGTTTACGCCCAGGTATATAAGATAATGCAAAAAACAGCATTGCCAGAATGACAAACAAATCACCCAACTGTACCCTACCGAAAGAAAGGAAATTTCCGCCAGTTGATAAGATAAACGCTCCCATCACATGAATAGCCAAAAGGAATATATGCGATTTTTGAATCTTTTCTTTGAATAAAAACCAGTACAATCCTAAAACAAAATAAGGCTCCATTTTAGTGAAAAATATAGCTTTGATGCCATCCGTAAGGCTCAGTCCTATCGAAAACATGCCCATACCAAAGATACCCCGCAAAAATACCATTTTTATAATGTCCTTATAGTTTCTTTTAATCTCAGGCAAATTAATTTTTTCTTTGGCTATTAGCATAGAAAATAATAAGATTAAGCCGCCGAGAATTCCACCGACACCTGATACAAAAATTGGTGCAAGCAGTTTTGTTGCCGTCGCACTTAGCACAGTAGCAATGCTAGAAAAAAACGGTGATATAATAGCGAGTATTAATCCATTTTTCTTAGGTTTCATAAAATCCTATTTTTTCTCAAGCTTCTGAATATTAAACATGTAAGGCTGCAAAACTTTCGGTATCAACACGCTTCCGTCTTTCTGCTGGAACTGTTCTATTATAGCAATCATCACCCTGCTTGTAGCCAATGCTGTGTTGTTCAAAGTGTGCACAAATCCTTTTACAGGCTTGCCTTCGCCTTCCTTATATCTTATTCCCAATCTCCTAGCCTGATAATCAGTGCAATTTGAATTGGATCCGGCTTCCCTGAATTTCCCGTCTGCCATCCAGACCTCTGTATCGTATTTCTTTGAGGCGATGCTCCCGATATCACCAGTGCAGACATTGACCACACGGTAATGCAATCCTAGCGACTGGTACAAAAGCTCTGAATTTCTCTGCAGCTCTTCGTGTAACTTCCATGACTGCTCAGGCAGACAGAAGACAAACTGCTCCACCTTATTGAAGTGATGCATCCTGAACAAGCCTTTAGTGTATTTCCCGTGGGCACCGACTTCTTTCCTAAAGCAGGGGGACACACCTGCAAACATCACCGGCAATTTGCTCCCATCTATTATCTCGTCTATAAACATTGCCGCCATAGGATGCTCGCTTGTAGCTATCAGATAGGCGTCTTCACCTTCAATCTTGTAAGTCACCATCTCGAAATCGGACAAATCGACAACACCTTCATAAGGCTTTCTCCTGATCATCAGAGGCGGTGATATTATCGTGAAATCTTTCTTTCTTAGGACATCCAAAGCAAACTTTTGCAGTGCCATGTCAAGTAGGACCAACTCGTTCTTTAGATAGTAGAATCTTTCGCCAGCTACCTTTGCCCCATGCTCGACATCGATCAGATCTAGATTTTGTAAGATTGTTAGGTGATCCTTTGGTTGGAAATCAAACTTTGGTTGAGTGCCCCATCTTCTGACTTCAACATTATCAGAGTCGTCCTTTCCAACCGGAACACTTTCATGAAGCAGGTTTGGTATGTTCATTAGCAGTGACTTTTCTTTGGTTTCAAGCTCGACTAACTTTTTTTCGCTCTTCTCTATTTGGGCGTCAACTTTCTTAGCTTCGGTCAATTGTTTTTTTGCTGGCTTGCTGGATTTCTTAAGCTTTGCCACTTCCATGCTTAGCTGGTTTCTTTTTTGCCGCAAGGAATTAATGCCAGTCTGCGATTTTCTCCATTCTGTGTCAACTTTCAGCAATTCTCCCAGAAGCTTCAATTTTTCAGGCTCGTTTCTCTTTTTGAGGTTTTGTCTGACTAGAGAAGGATTTTCACGAATTAATTTGATGTCAAGCATACAACCGTTCCCTTATCATCCTGTATTCAATAATATGGCAGGCAAACTGCTTAAATCATTCCCCAAGACTATATCGCCATCTTCAGCAAGCCCTGGTTTAGGGCAGACCCATATAAACCGGCCGGCAACTTTTTTCATTGCTCTATCTGTTGCACCATCTCCCATCGCAACAATATGGCGGTATCTTACTTCTTCCTTTAATCGCTGAACAGGTTCGAGCTTGTCAATTAATGGGTATACCCTCGCAACTTTTCCGTCCACAATACCTGCTCCTGATGCTGCATGATAATCTACTTCTATGCCATTTCTTTTCAAGTAACATTCTACTAACGGATGAATACCGCCTGTAATTATGGCGACATCGTATTCGTCTTCAATTGCTCTCAAAGCTTCTCTTGCACCTCTTCGTAATGGCATTCCTGCAACTACGTCTTGCATTTCCTTTAATGGCATCAAGTCAGCTAATGTTTCAAATCTCAGTCTAAGGGACTCTCCAAAAGGTATCCTGCCCGTCATTCCCAGTTCGGTTATTCTTTTCATGTAGTCTCCTAAAGGAACTAAAGATCCATTATAATCAACAAATTCGCCGTCCAAATAGCATCCAAGAGCTTCCATCATTTCCCCTTCAAGTAATGTACCTTCAAAATCGGTAGCGAGCAATTTTCTGCGAGTGCCATTTCTTCTATTATAAGTCCTCATTACCGGTATCATCTACTCAGAAATAATCTATAAGAGCACAAATAAAAACATGCGCGAAGCTCTTTTACCGTTGAGAGTATATCGAAAAGTTAAGTGACGGGAATTACACATCTTCTGGATAGAAATTTCTAACCCATCTCTGAGCTCTCAAAAATTCGATTTCTTTCTCGGTTAATTCAATTTCTGCGCTCTTTGCATTTTCTTCCACGTGATTAGGTTTTCGCATTCCAGGTATCACAACATCCGAACCTTCTTCAGATATACAAAATCTTAGAGCAATTTGTGGCAAAGTCCTTGTTTCATTTACAAGCATTTCTTTAATCTTATTGACTCTAGCTATTACTTCTTTCAACCTGTCTTTAGTAAAATAATCCTTTCTCCAGTCGTCAAAAACTGTTTCAGAAGTGAAAGTTCCGCTTAGCGAGCCCTCGTCCAAAGGAACTCTTGCTATAATTCCTATATTTCTCTCTTTTGCCAAGGGAAAGAGCTTGTCTCGAGGCGACTGATCAAAAATGTTATAAATTACTTGTATTGTATCAATTTCTCCAGAGTTAACTAACTTTAGAGCGGAATCTGGATCATGGTCACCCACAGACACCCCAAAGAATCTGGCAATTTTTTCATCTTTTAAAATTTGAAATGCGTCTCTCCATTCATCACTATCAAACCAGTTGTCTAACCACACATGAAGCTGAAGTATGTCGATAGTTCTATTTCCTAAATTTCTGTAACTCTCTTTGGCTTTTTGTATAATATACTCTTTTGGAAACACATTGTTTATATCACCGTCTCTTGCTGGCCAGTGTCCATCTTTGGGAGGGACTTTAGTAGCTATAACAACACTTTTACCATCAAGAACACTGCGAATTAACTTTTCACTATGACCTTCTCCATATTCCAAGGCAGTATCATAAAAATTTATTCCGTTTTCGAAAGCTTTCATTAATGATATTTTGGATATAGCGTCATCCGCTTTCCACATATATTTCCAACTAAGGTTTGAAGCACCGCCACCGATACCCCAAGCACCGAAGCCTATTTTAGAAATTTTCAGATTAGTTTTTCCAAGTGTTGTATATATCATTAACCTCTAAATTATAAGATGATTGTGATTATTTATGCACAAAGCACTTTTACTGTTGAAACAAGTACCGAAAGGTAAAGTGGTCTCTTACAAAGAATTAAGTAAACTATGCAAAACTTCACCTAGAGCTATCGGAAGTATAATGAGATCAAATTCGCATCCTGAAGAATATCCTTGTTACAAAGTTGTTGGAAGCTCTGGCAAGCTCGTCGGTTACTCTGGCAAAGGCGGAGTAAAGGCAAAAATAAAATTACTGGAAAAAGACGGGATAAAAATTGCGAAGGGAAAGATAGAAAAGAAATACTTATACAAATTCAAATGATATTAATGGCCAAATTGAAGCGCGAACTAAGTTTATTCGAAGTCACTCTGTATGGAGTAGGAATAATTCTTGGTGCCGGTATATATGCGTTAATTGGAGAAGCGGCTGGATTGGTTGGAAATTCCTTGTGGATGTCTTTCGTCTTAGGAGCGATAGTAGCATCATTCACTGGATTGAGCTATGCGGAACTGGCGACAATGATGCCCAAGGCTGCGGCAGAATTTGTATATCTGAGAAAAGCTGGAAGCAATCTTTTAGGATTTCTTATAGGATGGCTGATAATATTCACTGGTGTGACTTCGGCTGCGGCAGTCGCACTTGGATTCTCTGGATATTTCAAAGGACTTTTCGGTACCCCGATAATTCCGGTTGCAATCGGATTGATAGCAGTCCTGTCCTACGTGAACTTCAAGGGAATAAAACAGTCGGCAAGGTTGAACATCATCCTGACATCCGTGACTGCACTTGGATTAATTTTCATAATAATACTCGGGTTCGGTTTTGGAAAAAATGAGCCAAATTATTTTGAAATGACAAATGGTACGAAAGGTGTACTTGCTGCAGCAGCGCTTGTCTTCTTTGCATACATAGGATTTGAGGATATAGCAAACGTCGCGGAAGAGGCAAGAAACCCAAAGAAAATTTTGGCGAAAGCCTTCATCTTGGCAGTTTTGGTAACATCTGTTATATATGTCATGGTTTCGATGGCATCGGTAAAATTGGCTGATGCGGGAGAATTGAGCTCATCGAAATCACCGCTTGCGTTTGCGGCATCAAAAACTTTCCTAGGAAATAACGCATTTACAGTTCTCTCATATGCCGCATTGTTTGCCACCACCAGCACGGTACTGGTCATCCTGCTTGTTGGGGCACGTATGCTGTATGGAATGAGCAGGGACGGTTCATTACCGAAAATTCTAAGCAATGTTCACAAAACAAACGGAACTCCGCATATAGCGATATTCCTCGTGATGGTAGCTTCGATTGGATTTGTTTTCTTTGGCGAAATAAGCATCGTAGCAAATATAACCAGTTTGGGTGCATTCGTGACGTTTGGATTAGTAAATGCCTCTCTAATTATTTTGAGATACAGACACCCTAATCTTGAAAGACCCTTCAAAGCACCAATAAACATTGGTAAGTTCCCTGTTCTTGCGGTTCTGGGCTTGGTAACATGTATCTTTATGTCTTTCCAATTTAGTGCGGACGTCTTGCTTTATACTTTTGCTGCGATGTTCGCAGGACTGGTATTCTACCAGCTGTTTGAAAGAAAAGTTATCGGGTAACTTCCTGTTTCTTGACAAACTCGTATAACTCTCTGGCTTTCTTATCTTTCTCAAAATGAGTTCTGATGGGCTCTATCATTTGATCGATATACATGGAGACAGCGTTTTTCAGATCCACAGGGTGTAATTTACCTTCTCTGAATATTTGCTCTAACTGTTGATAGTTGTCAAATTCCAGATCACCGCCGAATTTCTTATCCCGTTCGATCTTCATCGACTTGAACTTTCTGAATACCAAATGTTTCGAATAATCTAATATAGGATTTCCATCTAAAATCTTCTCAGGACAAAACGCAGAATTAATTTTCCTTTTGATTTCATCTTTAGAATCATGAACAAAAATTGCGGTATTTGGTTTCGATTTGCTCATCTTGGATGAAATTGCTATATCAAAATCTTTATTTTCTTCATATCCTTCTGGCTGCTTTACACCTTCCAACCCCATAAGCATATGATGTGAAACTACAACAGGTTTCCACCATTTTAATTTAGGCCCGACTTCACGTGCAATCACATTAGCACGTCTCTGGTCCAATCCTAGTTGGCATATGTCTGCCTTCAAATAAAATATATCAGCAGTTTGCATCATAGGATAGAAATATTGTGCCGTCTCTAGCATCTCGCCTTCTTTTCTACCCATTATTGTCAATGCACGTGTGGCACGATTGACTGTCGTATTCTTTGCAACGAGAATCACTTTCTTCCAATATTCCTTGTCACCCATAGCATCTGATGCCCATAAAAATTCAACTTTCTTTTCATCTACATCACCAGCTTTCCATACTTCAATGAAGTATTCACCCACCTTTCTTATCCTGTTCAGATCACCGCCCATTTTATTGTTTATCCATGCGAAAGAATCTGCAAGCCAGAGCTTGAAATGAATGCCGGCTTTCATCATATCTTTCAGTAACAAGGGTCTGAATACACCGAATGGTAAATGAGCTAATCCCGATGGTTCAAAACCGTCATAAGCTACAGGATGCAGTTTGGTCGCGAGCAATTCCTTTAACTCTTCATCCGTGAGTATTTCTTCCCCAACGCCTCTTACCAAATCAAACCGCGATTCTAAATCCATCTAAACCCTACTATAATTCTGTTTTTAGACTTTTTAGATATATCTACCGCCGAATATCGTCCCATAAACATTTCGTAGCCTACTTACAGTATCTCCCTTGACTCCATTACAATCCACGACTTTTCCGAACAGGTCAAGCAACCTATCATAATATCCTCTTACACCGTGTGACATTTGACCAAATCTCATATCCAAATCTTCATCCTCTCTTAGCATTAGTCTTGGACGATTTCCACTATTTAGGTAAGGTGGTAAACGCGAACCGTCCAATGCTCTACCAGTTTCTACGTATACGAATGTTGTCGTATCGCCAAACAACTCTTTGTATAATCTGTCAAAATAACGTTCGTCCATAGACATTGAACGATGACCCCATCCAATTTTTACATTTTTTCCTTTTCTTCTCTGGAATTCCATATCGGCAAACTGTGCCTTTTCATAAGAATTTCCTTTACTGATCCCGTTCAATATGGTTTTATATTCTTCATTCAGAGATGTTTCAGATCCTAGTACAATATTGAGTTTGCAACTTAGATTTTCAGAAATTTTATTCAACAACTCTCTTCTTTCTTTAGCTATTCTGTCTATGGTTTTTACATCGAAACCGTTTGTTTTTGCATGTTCATCGGCGATAATTATTGTGCTGTCTTCCAAATTTAGTTTTCTCTTCACAAGTTCTGCTGTGAGGATCATTCCTAGACTATCGAATGGTAAATATTCTGCTAAATTATATCTACCAGATATACCCATTCCAAAATAATTGCCGGTGGCTCTGTCTAAATCTCTGCCTAAAGTTACTCCATCTAAAGCTGGCTCAGCCTCAAGAGTTCTGAGTATATCCTCTCTTGTCATTTGTCTTCAGCCTCTGATTGATGAAGTAATCTGACTGTTGAATTTGTCAAAACGTTCATTGTGTCTATTAGAAGTAGGGGAGAATCTGTTTGTTTTAGTAAAAGCTGTAAATCCGTGCAACCCAAAATTATTGCTTCAGCTCCTTGTTGTTTTAATTTATGTATTGTGGAGAGCAGGAACTTTTTCGAATCGTTCGATTTTGTACCCTGTAAGAGTTCATTGATTATTGATGATATTCTTTTTTGTTCTTCATTTGTCGGTTGTAATTGTTGGATGTTTTGAGAGGATAATTTAATCTCGAAGAGTTTCTTTTCGATAGTCTTTGAAGTTGCTAACAGACCAACTTTTTTTATATTTCTTACTTTAACATCATTTATTGTTTCTTCTATTATGCTAATTACAGGTATCTTTGATTTTTTTACAACATCTTCTATGAAGATATGTGCGGTGTTACAAGGTATGACAATGAAGTCTACTTTGTCTTGTAAAGCCTCCAAGCCTTGAATCAATAATGGCAACAAACCTTTTTCATTGCGCGAATTTTTCACTATGTCTTCTTCCAAGTCCATTGGTATAGGAACATTGTGTATAAGAATTTTCGGTCTGGTTTTGCTTATTTTTTCGTTCTTTCTGATTATGTTCATGTAAAACTCGGAGGTTGTTTCAGGTCCCAATCCACCTATAATTCCAACAGTTTTCATGTCAACACCTAATCAAACTCAAGACGATCTCACCAGATCCACTCAATTCCACAGGTTGAGATTCCGAGTAATTGATCAGATCCATTTCTCGCAAAAGTCTGGCATTTAACTTAAGGGTAGATAACGGGACTTTAGAAACCCTAGATAATTTGTTTATTAGAGATGTTACAGTTTTCGTAGAATTCTTTTCTATTTCATTCAGAAGCAGAATTTGATTTTTAGTTAGAGCTTTTGATATAACTTTCTTTAGACTAGAAAGATCGCTACATATTGGCGATCCATCACCCATTGGCCACTTTTCACCTTGAATTGGTTGCTCATCAACTCACTTCAGTTTATTATGAAATATCATGTTAATAAATTCGGCGGATAGAAAAAGCTACCCACGGCACTTTGTACTATATTATTTTATATTACAAATATTGATAAATGGTTCAGATTAGTTTTCATGGCGCCCTCGCCAGTGTAGGATGTTCGTCTGTTCTTGTCGATACAGGTGTTGAAAAAATCGTCCTTGACTATGGCACGAAAATACAGGAAATACCACCAATTTTTCCGATTCCAATAAAGGAAAAAGTAGACGCCATACTATTATCGCATTCCCACCTGGATCATAGCGGGGCAATACCTGTTTTTAGTGCACAAAAGAATGGCTCCAGAATATTCACACCGAATGTCACGAAACAATTGGCAGAATTGCTCTGGCTGGACTCGATAAAAATAAGCCATGAGGAGAAAGTGGAGCTTCCCTTTAACAAAAAAGACGTGAGTGAAACTCTGGCAAAATTTGTGCCGACGAACTTCCGTGCGCCATTCAAATTACGTAAAACTAAAGTCACTTTATTCGATGCCGGCCATATTCCTGGCAGCACGATGCCGTTTCTTGACACCGGAGAAAAAACAATTCTTTATACCGGCGATTATAAAATTGCAGAAACTCGAATGATGAAAGGCGCTGATACTAACCTGCCAGATACAGGTGTGTTGATAACCGAATCTACATATTGTGACAGGGAGCACCCTGACAGAAAATCGCAAGAGAAGGAGCTTGTTAGAATTGTCCGCAGCACACTGGCTAATGATGGAATAGCTTTGATTTCCGGTTTTGCTGTCGGTAGGATAGATGAACTCCTGCTGATATTGGACGCATATGGAATAGATTATCCTGTTTACGTTGATGGAATGGCGAAGAAAGCATTGACAATGATAAACCAGAATAGACACCTTTTGAAAGAACCAAAGAGTTTGAACAGGGTATTGGAAAAAGTCGAATATGTAAAAGACCAGGGAATGAGAAAAAGAATCATAAAGTATCCTTGCGTTATTCTTACTACAAGCGGCATGCTATCAGGGGGGCCTATAATGTGGTATATCAGCAAGCTGTTTGACAAGCGGAATTGCAGCCTGACTTTGACCGGGTTTCAGGTAGAAGGCACACCGGGAAAGACCTTGCTTGAGACGGGACGGTATATCAACGAAGGCATAGACGTCGAAGTCAAGATGAATGTCAGGAGACTGGATTTTTCCAGCCATCTGGGAAGGACTGATTTGTTCCACTTCATTAACAAGCTAAATCCTGAGAAGATATTTTGTGTTCATGGTGACCTTACAGAAGATTTTGCAAGGGAGTTGAAGGAAAAAGGATATGATGCAATAGCACCTCTAGCTAACAATAGAATCTTTAACGTCTAACAACACCGACTCCTAGATATTTTTGCCATCTGCCTGCTTCTAGAGGTGTGGATGAAATGTAATCTGCCAATTCTTCCATTTCGAGTTGATATTGTAGTTTTGCCATAAATTCTTCAGGATCACGAATATGCTTAATTCTTGGATATACCTTTAATACACGTGAAAGATAATCGACTGTAGCTTCAAGGCCAGCTGCGACGCGTAGAGTGACACTTCTATCATCGGCGTTATCTCTGCCGTCTAGAGTTAGTTCATAACCGTCATACACCATCTGCCTTAAAACTGGGTCATCGGTTCCTGTCGCCGCAATATCACATAGTAAATCCTCGAGTTCTATAAATTCTGTTACAGTAGGTTTGTATCTGGAGGTAAAACTTCTACCTTTTTCACTTTTTTAAGAATCATATTTAACCACTGTAAACCATCATTAAATATTTTAGCATTGCCTTTTTACTACTCTATAGTAAAGTATTTAAATGTATCACTACCTATAAGTGACATATGGCTCTCGATACCCAAATAGTAACATGCGGCGAAAATTACCAGATGTGGAAAGATAAATCTCTGGTCACTAATGATATTTATCAAGCTCGGAAAGCTTTGGAAAGAGCATTTTTCTGGATGGAACTGAGATCTGCATTCTTATTTCTGCTTGCTGTGGAGAAGACTAAAGGCAATGACAGAGAAACTAA
>CAZYBR010000011.1:12767-18358 GCA_964645905.1 uncultured archaeon | reverse complement strand
ACAAACAAATAAAAAAAGCGCATGATTATGACTTTCGTGAAACGATAGAGCTGAAAGATTTCGTGCCTGTAAAAGGATATGATTTTTCTAAATCGTTTAATTTGAAAAAATTTCTAGAATCTCTGAAAACGACAGGATTTCAAGCCACAAATCTCAGCATTGCAATAGACATCATAAAAAAAATGCGGAAAGATAAAGTAAAAATAATTCTGACGGCAACATCCAATCTAATCACGTCAGGAATAAGAGATGTGATAGCTTTTCTTGTAAGGAACAAATGCGTAGATGCCGTATGCACTACTGGCGGCGGCATAGAAGAGGACATAATGAAATGCTTCAAGCCGTTTGTGATGGGGCATTTCGATAAGGACGCAAAAGAACTTTACACAAAGGGCATGAACAGGACAGGAAATATCTACGTCCCAGATTCTTATTACGTCGAACTAGAGAAGTTCGTATTGCCTATCTTGGAAAATTTCTATCAGCGCCAGATAAAAGAAAATAAAATACTCACAACAATTGAGCTTGTACAGGAGCTAGGAAAAAAAGTAAACAACGAGTCATCAATACTGTATTGGGCGCAGAAAAACGGCATAACTGTTTTTGCCCCAGCCTTAATAGACGGCGCTATCGGCGATATGATTTGGTTCTTCAAAAACAAGCATCCTGATTTCAGGCTGGATGTGTCGGATGACATATTGAAAATGAACAATTTTCCTGTTGAAGCAGAAAACACAGGCGTCATAGCTCTTGGATCAGGCCTGCCAAGGCATTATGCTTTGAATTCGAATATCTTCAGAGGTGGTACTAAATACGCCGTCTTTATTTCCAGCGGCGCTGAATGGGACGGGTCCACATCAAGCTCGAAGCCGAATGAAGCATACACATGGGGAAAAATAAAGCTGTTCGAGCCTTTTGAAAAGAATTCCGTAGAAGTTGTGGGCGACGCCACGATCATATTCCCGCTGGTTGTAGCGGGCGTCTTTCTAGAAAAATAAAATAATTTATTAGGAACAAAATAGAAATTATATTCATACATCGGTGACCAATTGAAAGAGAAAATCTACGGTTATGAGACCATAATGAACCTGTCCGGTTGCAATATATGGAAATTGTCGACCAAGGAAGCGCTTGTAGAATATGTGGACAAGCTGTGCAAACTGCTTAAAATGAAGAAATACGGGACGACGATCGCAGAGAATTTCGGTTTTGGAAAAGACTTCACAGCCGGCTTCTCGGTCGTCCAGTTGATAGAGACCAGCTCGATCACAGGACATTTTTCTAATCTGTGGAGAAAAGCGTACATCAATGTCTTCTCTTGCCAGAAGTATGATGAAAAACTGGTGGAGAAATTCACTAAAGAATTCTTCGAGGCTGAAGAAATCAAAGTCACTTATCTAGTCCGCTGATTATTCCACATGGACTTCGACTATATCATCATTTTGTAGCTTGTATTCCAACCCGACCTTCCTGCCGGAAAACTTGGTAGAATTGAAAATTCTTGCGAACTTGAAAGTATCTATCAAATCTTTATGGATTTTACTTGCCAGATCCTCCACAGTAGAATTCTTTTCCAATGCAAGAGCTGGAAGAGCCTTGGGCTTATTCGGAGATTTGGTATACACCCGTATGCGATTCAACGATTTCCATATTTTTTCTTTCAATTCTTCCAACCCGATGCCTGCCTTGACATCCATGCAGACAATGCTTGCGTCCAGGCCGCATACCTTGCTTTTGTTCTTGGCGAACATTATTTTCCTGTTCTCGATCTTGTTCTGCTTCAAAAGCTTTACCAGATCGTCTTTCTGTTTCTCAGGGTTATCTTCTGAATCCAGCAATACGACAACCAAATCAGATGAGTGCAACAAACTCAGCGACTCGCCGCTGAACGCCGATGGTATTTCTATCAATTGAAATTGGATGTCATTATAGAGCATCATTCCTACCTGAGGCTCCTTTGTAGTATAAGGATATTCCCCGACATCAACATTCGCATTTGTTAATGCATTCAACAGGGTACTCTTGCCGGATTTGGTCATGCCTACAATGGATATTTGCGCAGAACCCTCTTTCCTTATTATGAATCTTGGTCTGTGGGATTTCCTTTTTTCTACGACAGCAGCTCTTTTGAATTTCGCCAGTCTTTTGCGCAGATCTGCAAGTAAATGCTCGGACCCCTTATGCCTGGGTGCCATCCGAATCATTTCCTGCAACGCGGCTATCTTCTGCTCGATTGTCCTGGCGTCCGAATACCGCTTCTCTGCAGCATAGTACTCGGGCCCTGCGTTGATTGGCATATTAAAAATTATTCATTATTTTCTTTATCTTCCTTCTTTTCAAAGAAGGAGAGCTGACCTTCTCTTATGAGATTCACTCTGTTCTGTATCAAAACATGCATCTTTTCAGGATGCCTGATACCCTTCATTACCATGTCGCTGTTTGCTTTGAACGAGCTCACGCTCAAGGTTCCATAATTTAAAATTCTCCCCATGATGCTCCTTTCGACTTTTATGTCAGCAACAGTGGCATAAGGCAATATAACCCTTTCCTTGTTTAGTATGCCATGCTCTTTTATTACCTCATTCGGTGTAATCATGAATTTTGTCCTGTACCTCTCCCATTCCGGCTGTTCGATCATAACAGCGCCAACGCCGAACACTCCCAGAAGAACCAAGGTTGAAACCAGATCCGATGCAATCTTTGGCACTAGTGTGAATTTCAAATCAAAAACAAAGTAAGACAGTATAAGAAAGACGAACACCATTCCGGCGAGTATGTAATTGTTCAGGAAATATATCCTTGACGTCTTTAAAGTAACCTGTCTGGACTCGTTCTCCATAGATTTAATTGGGATATTAAAATTAAATTACTGTCAAAATTACAAAAAAATAAAGAAAGAAATAAAATAAACGATTGAAAAGCTAGAGTGGCTTATTCCTCTTCGCTTTCTTCATTTGAACTTTGTGGCTCTTCTTCGTCGCCTTCGTCGAATTCTGACATTTTAGTCTCCTTATTTTCAGATTCTTCAGCCTTGGATTCTGACTCAGTCGCAGCAGGTTCGCCCGCAGCACCGGTCTTTTCACCGATAGCGAATCGCTCCTTGACATCTGTTATCTTGATGTGCAATTTTTCTCCAAGCTTTGCCCCGTTGACAAATACAACGAAGTTGCTTATTCTAGCTATGCCGTCGCCTTTGGAGCCGGTTTCCTTGATTTCGACATCATATTCTTCGCCGACTTTGATAGGCTTTGGCTCGTCAGACCCGCGGTCAAATCTTGAACTTGAACCACCGAATCGCCTTCCACCACCGAAGCTTCTTCTTTCACCAAATCTCATTTAAACGTAACCTCCTTTTAAGTTGAATTTTTAATGAAAATCTCTTTAAGATTAGAGTACTGTAAAAGAACAAGTCTTTAGTACCATCTCTCAGTTAATTTCACCTAAGGATTATCTTTAATTAAAAGTATTTAAAGATTAACTGGCTCGGAATTTTTAAAATTTATAGTTTTTATTTAATATTTTAAGCATGGCAAGAGCTACTTACCTCAATGGGGATTTAGACATTTTCCTGACAAGTGAGGATGTTGTAAGCATTGGATTGTTAGAAACGTATGATAAAGATGGGAGAATGAAGGTCAGGTATAAACCGCTTGAAGTGGAACTTCAAGATAAGACAAAATTGACGATTCAGCAGAAAACTTTTGAAGATCAAGGAGATGGTATAAAGGTCGAAAGAAGAAATCCGGGATTTTATATCCAAATTAATAATAATGCGTATTGGAGAATGTATGAAAGATTGGGTCCAGAAACACCTCTATTAAGGACTTTAGGTGGTACAAGATATCAAAATGCGGATAAAATAAATTTTTGGCAAGAAGCTTTAGCGCCGAGGATGGGAGTCGAACCCACATGACCTTACGGCCGCTGGTTTTCAAGACCAGTGCACCACCATTATGCGACCTCGGCATATATCTACATTATCGTTAATAGAAAAAGTGTTTTGATTATTTAAAGTGTATCAGAATTGATAAGTTACTTCTGGCGTCTATTCTTCGGCAACTTCTATCTTCCCAGACTTTGGTATGGCCAACTGCAACACATTTCTAAACTGGGTCACATAGGCACCGTGTATCGTCACCTTGTCGCCTACAGCTACGGACTTTATCTGGTCTTCCCACAGTGAGAACTTGATTTGCCCCGTCTCGTCTTCAAGTATGGCATCGGCTACAGCTCTCACTCCGTATTTAGTATTGACATCGCGCGAGTCGCTCACTTCGACAACCTTTGCTTCGACTGTTATGCCGCTAAGCCCTATTTTAATGTCAGCGATTTTCATAAATCTCACTATGTTTCTGATTTTTTAAGCTTTACCTCGGGCGCCGTTGGGCATCTACAACATAATCCATCTCTAGTGGCATTGAAAGCTTTGCACCTAAAGTAATTGAGATATACAAGATGTTGTTGTTCGTGTCATGATATAACACATGTTACAAGACTAAAAGTGCAAAGCCGGCATTGAAGAAAAGCTCATAAATATGACTGCCGAATATTAGCTGTAGATTATGAAAGGGAAGACTATAACGATCTGTTCGAGCGGGTCATTCTACAAAGATGTGCTAGAAATAGAAATGCGGTTGAAAGAGCTTGGCTTCCAGATAAAGATTCCTAAAACAGCAAATATAATGAAAAGAACGGGCAACTTTAACATCTCTCATTATAAAACATGGTTCGAGGATCCTTCTCATTATAAAATCAAGACCAAGCTGATGGACGAGCATTTCAAGAAAGTATTGGAATCTGACGCTATTCTGGTGGTCAACAATAAGAAAAACGGCCTTTCAGGCTATATAGGCGGGAACGTGCTCATGGAGATGACACTTGCATACCACTACAAAAAGCCGATCTTCCTGCTGAATCCTATAGACGACAAATCAAACATCAAAGAGGAAATTCTGGGGATGAACGCGATAGTCATTGGCAACGATCTGCAGAAAATCAAGCTGTAAAATGAGCCGTTGCCAATTGAATAGTGTTGCGACAAGTAATATTATCAGAAACGTAACTTATCTGTGAACCTTTTCTCTATTAAATCTTTCTTCCTGTTGAAGTAGAGGTATGTCCCACATGTCTTCTCGTTCATATGTGCCCGTTAGCGTGAGTTTTGATTGGTGTGGTCCTTCACTAGTTCGTCTTACACGCGTTGAAACTAAAACAACAGGTTCTCCGCCTCTTAAATCAGGCAAGTTCAATTCTGCTTCGACTTCATGAGGTATAGCGGGATCGCCGTTAAGACTATCATATCTTAAAAAACTAACTCTAACTCTATTTCCGCCAATTTGATATTCATGCATCGCACCAGTTCTCACATCGTTTTTAACAGGAGAAACTGAAACGAGTGAGGGTACACCATATCTTCCAAGGTGATTTAAAAATGGTCGGATTAAATCCTGATATGCGGGTGTCATAATTAAATCTAGTTAAAATTAAAAGATATATACTCCCGAATCACGCATGGTGTAATAAGTGTGGTTTTATCAGGAACTCTTATCCCATTTCGGGTATACCCCTCTTGGAATAAGCACCCTGTCGAT
>CAZYBR010000011.1:0-12667 GCA_964645905.1 uncultured archaeon | reverse complement strand
TTTTCCTTCCAAAATTCGTATGCGTCCCTAATTTCAATTAATGAATGTGAATTCTCTTCAGTAAAGTTCCCTGCTTTAGTCCTTCTCAATTCGGCCATGTGTGCACCTACTCCTAATGCCTGACCGATGTCATGGCAGAGTTTTCTGATATATGTTCCAGCCTCGCATCCCACTTTGAACAAAATATTCTTGCCATCGATTTCCAGAATGTCAAAAAAATAAATTTCCCTTTCTCTTTCAATTCTTGCGACCGCGGATTTCACTGGCGGACGCTGCTTGATTTTTCCAATGAATTTCTCTACAATAACATTTCTCACGATATCTTCAGGGATGTCTTTATGTAGATGCATCACGCCGACATATTCTTTGTCTACCCCTGTCAGCACGGGCATCGCTTTTGTTGCATTTTGCAATGCAATAGGTAATACACCTGTAACTGCCGGATCCAAAGTCCCAGAGTGGCCAGCCAGTTTTATATTAAAAATATCTCGCGTCCATGCTGTGACTTGATGCGATGTCGGACCGTCGTGCTTGTCTGCAATTATCACTGAGGAATTTATCAATTCTTCTATAGTTCTCTCTTTTGGTGACTTGCCGTATTCAGGATTAGTTTCCTCGTCCGACTTGATCAGCCACATAACATTCAATTTTTTTATGCACAGAAAAGTTTATATGCGTACAAAGGCGCAATTAAATTTATAATTGTTATTGCGTAACTAAGTTTATGTTACAAGAGCCGTCTGTGCGGCAAATAGAAAAAATTGAAGCGACTGTTCTAATTACAGCCCGCTATGATAACGGATATAGATATTATGAATTGAAACGCCAGAGATATCTTGATAGATTGAGTACTCTTTATCCTTACCTTTGTTCAGCTGTAAAATTAGAACCGGAATTATATGCAGGCACAATTGCTCGCATAATGGGAAGTCAAAGAAGATTTGATGAACGGCACACCAACTATATGCTCGTTATATCCCATGTCAGTGATGTCGATTTTGTATTAAAAGATGCACAAACTATAACTTTGGTAAATCCCATCAGAGGAAAAGAAAAAAATCGAATATACGCAACAAGAATTGAAATACCATTCGATGGAACGACAATCTTATTGAATATACCAGTTCTTTTAGACGGTCCATCTGCAGGTGCTTTAAATGGAAAACCGCGTGCACATATAACTAAAATTAACAAACCTGATGGTATTAGACCATTTTATTCCCTTTACGCGGAGCTTGCTTGACATCAGATTTATTTGGATTTTTGTCTTTCTTAGTTTCTTCTTTTACTTCTGATTTCTTCTCTTTAACGCCTTTCATTTCGCCGGCAGAAGGCAGCCTCAAATTAAACTTTGTAATAACATTCCCTTTCTTGTAAGCTTCTATAATATCGTCGTCATTCGCGTCTGCGCCCACTTCGAGTTTTATCCCTGTAGGCTCCAGATGCTCTATGTTGCATTTTCTCCTTTTGATACCAGTGACCAGCTTAGGGCCGGTAATCATCACAAAAGTCTTGTCGACAGGTTTTACAACGCAGCAAATGGCGCCGGCTTCCCTTCCTGCGACTTTCATGCAGACTGTACCAACATCCAATGATGCCATATCAAATACTCCTCGCTGCATGCCTAAATACTTCTTTGCTGCAGCCTGAACAGAGATTTCCGCCATAAGGCCTGTTAGGGTTCTTGTCGCTTGCAGACATTTTTTTTATGCCGCTCTGGCTGAGTTTAGGCATCCCGTGCAAAGGCGACTTGCAATTGGCGCATTTTGCCCTCGCGACGTGTTCCCTCCTCTTGTGCACTGAAATTCTTCCAGACGGTGTCCTTTTTTTTACCTTCATTTATTCACCTATGAATTTTCTAAGAATCCAGCTGCCGGCCAGGGAAATAAGTATGTACCATAACAACCAACCTAGATTCGTACCTATAAAAGGCATTGAAAATGGCAGCTTTGCGACTGTAACTCCGCTGAAATTAACGCTTGCCCACGGGAACAGCACAATCACGACAGCCAGTGTTGCTATCATGACCTTGAACATGAGCCTCATGTGCTCGCCGTTTATCGCCATATATTCTTTCATGAACTTGCTTATGTCGTCTTTTCTTCCTTCCTTCTGCGCCAATGTCAAGCTTTCCTTCACAACTGCGAGCTTGTCTTTTATTTCCTTGGCGACTTTTTTATTTATCAAAATCTTGTTCAGCGCAAAGATTACTATAGTCAGCATCGCAGAAAAAATAAACAGCGCTATATGCGGCTGCAATACGAGCAACGGCGAGAATATAGGGTCCAGCAACTTTGCAAAGAATTCAGTTACCATTTTTATGCGCCTGCGAACTTCCTTACCAACGGATGCGCCTCATCGAGCTTCTCGCGCTGAAGTTGTTCATGGTAATTATAAATGATCATTACAGTTAAAAGTATTCCGGTTCCCGTCCCAATGGCCCCTACCAAATCTCCGAATGCGGCGAGCAATCCTATAGATATTCCGCCCAACACCGAAAGGGCAGGGATGTATCTGTTCAATACGCCTTCCATCACAGTGACATCGCGCCTGTAACCGGGAATCTGCATGCCCGCGCTGTCCAATTGCTTTGCAATGGTCGATGCACCCATGCCTGCGGTCTTGACCCAAAAGACTGAGAATATCACTGCGCCGATGACTATGAACGTCGTGTATGTCAATGCCCTGAAGACTTCCGTAGGTAAAAGGGTTCCAGAAACCAGTTGGATCAAGAAGCTGTTTTGAAAACCGCCTCCGCCCGGCGCTGAAAGATAGTACATGATGCCGCTTACAGCATTCCCTGCAGCGTCGGTGCATCCGAACAACGAACACGACAGTCCGTCCGGTGTGAGACTCGTGCCAAGCTGCCCGAGCAATTGTATATTCGCGATAAGGGCGGCGGTAAGAATCACCGGAATGTTGCTAGTGTACAATAATTTCAAGTCCCACGTCCTGCCGAAGCCCCTGACTTTGGAATATGAAAGCGGTATTTGGATCTTGATATGCTGCGCGTAAATCACAATCGCGAACATTATCAATGTCATGATCACAGGAATCATATATGTGACCGCTAGAGAAGTGTTTCCGCCGATTATGCTGAATATAGCTCCCGGTATGCCTCCTGCGACTCTTCCGCCTGATGCCAACGGACTTAGAATGCCGATCACCAACTGTGTTGCAACTCCTGCTGCGATGAAAAGGCTGATGCCTGAACCGAAGCCCCATTTTGTGACCAATTCGTCCAGAATTATGGCGATTACTCCACCCATTGCCAACTGAAGGATTACAAATGACATTATGAAGAGGGAACCTTGCACAGGCACCGCTCCTGCCAAGACAAATGCGACCGCTTCAACGAATGCGAGGCTGACTGCCAGTATCTTGTTCCATGTCTGGAATTTCTTCCTTCCCTCGGGCTTTGTCGTGTCCCAATTGATTATCTTCGAACCTACAAGCAACTGCATTATTATGCCGCCAGTGACTATAGGCCCGATACCGAGCGTCATGAAACTTCCGAATCTTGAACCAAGGACTATCTCGAAGAATCTGAACTGCTCTGATGCGGCAGAAGAGTCTATGCCGTATACGGTTATCCAAGAGAGCAGGAGATAAAGCAACAATGCGATTCCAGTCCACTTTAACTTCGAATTAAGCGTCTCCTTGTATTCTGGTTTTGCTACAGCAGGGAAAAATTTTACAATTTTTTCAGCAAAGCTCTTCTTCTCTTCTTCAGGCTTGATTTCGTCCATGGACTGACCTATATCTTTACTGCCTTGCCGCCAGCCTGTTCCAATTTCTTAACAGCTTCCTTAGAAAAATACTTGCTTTCTACAATTAGCGGACCCGTGATTTTACCCGTGCCCAAGAGCTTGTTGTACCCGATTTTTTCCAGATTTATTTTAGTCGCTCCGTTTTCTTCGGCTACTAATTTCTTCTCCCTGAGCTTTTCTACCATCTGATCCAAGTCCCTTAGATTGATCGCTCTAATCTCTTCAATCAGTGAATAATGCCTTTTGAATCCGTGCTTGCCATAATGATTAGGGTAATTTATCAGACCGAATCCTTTCTTATGGTCGTCTAGGCCGATCAATCCCCTGCCTCCTCTGTTTCCAGATCCTCTCCATTTCTTGTGGGATCCGTGATAATGCCTGTTTCCTCGGAATCTAGAATGCTTTTTTCTTTTTCTTACTACCATTTACATCATCCTTTCCAATAACTCGTTTATCTCTTTTCCCCTGTAACCTAGGTCTCCTTCTGGATAATGAGATTTTATAGCTTTAAAACCTTTTGACGGAGAAGCCAACCTCAATATGGGTTTTACATTCTTCAATGCGCTCAATGTGACTTTGCCGCCCATCAATGCATCTGCCAACTCGCCATGCGAATTATGGCCTGTCATCTCTTTTAATTTGCTTTCATCTACTTTTTCATCATTAACAGCCCTCATTCTTTTTCTCAAGAGCTCTACCAAGGTCTGCTTGTCTATCTCACCATAAGCGACATGATCCTTTACCTTATTTATCATTCCTTTGAAAGTCGGTGTTTCCGGGAGTATTATGCAATTGTGCGTATAATCAAGCCTGAGCATCTTCAACGTGTCCCTGGCTGCCCTGTTGAGGTTCATCTTCCCGCTGACTCTAACTACTGCGAACATAATCACACCCGCTATCAGAATTAGCGATTTTCAAGCTTAAGAAAGTTTACCCGCGGAAGAATATGCTTTGGAAAAATTTGATAAAGCCGAACTTGATCTTTTTTGACAAGCCAACGCCTTCATATGTTATGCTCTTGTCCTTTGTCGCTTCAAGCAATGTCTTGTCGCCGTCCACGAGCTTATGCAGTGTGTCTGCTGTCGTATGTATCTTCATGGTAGGACCGTCGATGCCGCCTCTTTTGTATTCCGTTATATTGCCATCCGTTCCCACAAGACCTACAAAGGCTTCATCGCCTATGTACAGGTTTATCCTCTCGTTGCCGAAAATGTTCTTGACGAATCCGGGCACCTTGTCCAGATTCTTGTTGTATGCGTTCACCAATTCCTGGAGATCTAAAGAATTCAAGTCTACATCTGTGTCGTTGTGCGCCTGCACAAAATTAACAATAAAGGCAAAACTGATAATGGCGGTCAATATGGAATATGCCAATTTCATTAGTATTATTCATCAAAGCCAGTATAAATAATTTCACTCTGATGGGCACAAGCATTTAAATATGGAAATTATCTTACAAATGTGGTTAAAGTGAAAGGCGATTTACTTCACATCAGAGAATGAATTGACCTCAAATAGACTTATTTCTAAAACTAAAGCCAAGATATCTAATATGAAATTCCAACCTCCTAAAGGTACTAGAGATCTTTTACCGGAAGATGCAAGCAGATTACAGGAGATAATACAAGTTTGTAGGGACACATTTGAAAAATACGGGTTCGAGCCTTTAATCACTCCTGCATTCGAGAGCTTTGAATTGCTTGCTGCCAAAGGTGGTCTGGGTGAAGCAGTTAAAGACGAGATATATTATTTCAAGGACAAATCTGACAGGGAACTTGGATTGAGATTTGATTTGACAATGCCGTTAGCCAGAGTTGTATCGTCGCTATCGTTAGCGAAACCATTCAAGAGATATGCGATTGATAAAGTCTGGAGATACGACAACCCAGGAAATCTAAGATTCAGGGAATTCTGGCAGGCTGATATTGACACAGTAGGCAGTAAATCTATTCTTTCTGATGTTGAATGCCTAGCTACAATCTGTGAAATTTTAGATGAGTTGGGTTTCACGGATTATAAAATTAGAATCAACAGCAGGAAATTATTGCAGAATGAATTTGAAGAAATAGTTGCTAAGGAGAATATTGTAGAAGTTTTTAGAACGATCGATAAACTGGACAAAATTGGATTCGATGGAGTAGAAGCCGAGTTGAAGAATAAAAATTTGGAACCTGCCAAGATTTTGAAGATATTAAAACTAAACGATCTGGGGAAATTATCAGATGGTGAAGGAAGAAAAGAGCTTGAAGATATAATTAATCTCGCAAAGAAATTTGGGATTGAAAAGAAATTGCAATTTGACATCTCTCTTGTTAGGGGTTTGGAATACTATACTGCTGCTGTTTTTGAAGTGAACATCGGCGCAAAGGTAAGCTGTGGGGGAGGAGGAAGATATGACAATCTTATCAGATCCATCGGCGGGCAGGATATGCCGGCAGTTGGGATATCATTAGGGCTGGATAGGATATTGGAAGTAATGAAGGATAATAAAATGTTTGATGCTGAAAACAGCAACTCGGAAGTTTTTGTTGTGAATGTCGCAGATGACGTGATTAATGACACTATAAAAATAGTCAAACAACTTCGAGAAAACAATATAAACACTCAAATGGACTTGATGGGAAGGAACTTTAGCAAGCAACTGGAATATGCGAGCAACGCAAAGATCCCTTACGTTATTTTTGTAGGCAAAGAAGAGTTAAAAAAGAAAAAGTTCAAACTGAAGGACATGAAGACAGGAAAGCAGAGAGAGCTGCCAATTCCGAAGATTATTTCTTTATTAAAATAGGTTCTATAATTGATTTGTATGGTTGAGAAACTAAACAAAGTCGTCTTGGACACTTCGATAATTGTCGACGGCAAGATATCGGAGATGCTTCGAAATGACGAGTTGAAGAATACTGAAATTATTATTCCTTATGCTGTCTTGGACGAGCTTCAGGCTCAGGCTTCTAAAGGAAAGGAAACTGGATTTACTGGCTTGGAAGAAATCAAGATAATACGTTCGCTTTGTGAGAAGAAGAAAATCAAAATGCGTTATACTGGAGACAGGCCGACGATGGATGACATCAGGCTTGCGAAATCCGGAAGGATGGACGCACTGATAAGGGATGTTGCGAAGGCTGAAGGCGGCACTCTTTATACTGCAGATTATGTCCAGGCATTGGTCGGGGAAGCCGAAGGTGTCAATGTTCTGCACATTCCAGGAGAGACAAAGACTGAGGGGCTGAAATTCGAAAGCTATTTTACGCCAGAGACATTATCACTTCATTTGAAGGAAGATGTGCGGCCGATGGCCAAGAGAGGCAAGCCGGGAAAATTCGAACTTGTTAAGTTAAGCGAAACCCCATTGACAAAAGAAGAATTAGAGATTATAATCCGCGAGGTATCTGAAGCTGCCCGGATAAGCACTGAAGGCTCGTTTGAAATTATCAGATCAGGTGCGACTGTCATCCAATTGGGGAGTTATAGGATTTCGATCGCACGTCCGCCTTTTTCCGACGGGCTGGAAGTCACAGTCGTGAGGCCGATCGTGAAATTGGCATTGGACGACTACAAAATGTCTGAGAAGCTGATGAAACGGCTGAAAGAAAAAGCCGAAGGTGTTTTGATTGCCGGTCCTCCTGGATCTGGTAAGTCCACCCTTGCCGGGAGCATGGCTGAGTTCTACCAGAAGCAGGGCAAGATTGTGAAAACTTTGGAATCGCCTAGAGATCTGCAGGTCGGGCCCGAAATAACGCAATACGGCCCATTGGAAGGCGATTTTGAAAAGACAGCTGATATACTTCTTTTAGTGAGGCCGGATTATTCTGTGTACGATGAGGTCAGGAAGACAAGGGACTTTGAGATATTTTCCGACATGCGCTTGTCTGGAATAGGAATGATAGGCGTGGTGCATGCAAGCAATGCTGTAGATGCCATACAAAGGTTCATGAGCAGGATAGAATTGGGGATGATACCGCACGTTGTCGATACTGTGATCTTTGTGAAGGACGGCGAGATCAAAAAGGTTCTAGATCTTGACCTTACTGTTAAAGTCCCTACAGGGATGATGGAGGCTGATCTTGCCAGGCCTGTTGTCGATGTCAAGGATTTCGAAACTGGAAAACTTGAATATGAAATTTACACATTCGGTGAAGAAAATGTGATTATTCCTGTTAGTCAAATTGGCAATGCTGTGTCTCCTGTGAGGAAACTTGCAGGCGAAAGAATCATACAAGAGATTAGAAAATTTGATCCCGAAGCTGAAGTCGAGCTGACTTCTGAGAACAATGCGATCGTTAGAGTTGACAATGAAGTGATAGCAAGGATTATAGGCAGGGAGGGCACTACAATAAAAGATCTGGAAAGCAGATTGGGCATTCACATCGATGTCGAGCCTAAGACAGGCGCGCTGGGAAACGAAATAAAATTCCAATTGTTTGAAAAGGGAAACAGCTTTGAATTTATGTTTGACAGGAACCTGATCGAAAGAGCGGCAAGCATATTTATTGATGACGGATTCCTGTTTTCCGCTACAATCGGCAAGAAGGCAAGTATCAAGATAACAAAAGATTCTGATATAGGAAAGGAATTGTTGAGGGCTATTGTAGGGAAGAAAAAAATCAAGGCTTTCTTTTAGACATTCGTCATGAGCCCTAATGCACTATGGACAGGCGTGTAGCCCATGCTTTCGCCAGGACCAATAGAAAATTTGATTTCCAAGAATAAATTAATTTACTCTATTTTCTTTGCCAACCGGGCACTCCCGCCGAAGTACCTGTCCAACGGAAGCCAGTTCGCGCGCACGTCAACATTGCCGAGGGACCAGACGAGCAAGACGACAAATCTATTGCCATTGGCATTATACATATATGTTGGGTACGCTGGCTTTTCAGATTCGGCCTTAGAATCTTCTCTGACGCCCCATAAAGTAGTTTTGTCCAATTTTGTGACTCTTCCATTTTGAGGTTCAATTCTAGCAAAAGGTCGGTCGTTTCTCAATCCTTGATATTGCAAATCTTCACCTGTGGTTACATTTGGAGTTCCTAAAAGACGGGAATCAACAACACCACTTCCAGTCAATAAGTTCCCTCTCAACATTTCGTAAAAATCTTTGTTATGCTGGATGCCGTATAATAATACTGTTACCGGAGGGAGCCCAAAACCTGCTTCAAGCAAGGCTGGATCACTTTGAAGTGCGTCGTAAGCCTTTATTAGGGTTAAGCCTTCCCTATATGGTATAAAAATGCCACTTGGTGTCCTAACAAGCTGCCTGTCAACTTGCCATACGCCTGCATCTATTCCCGTACGAACCTCTAAATTGTATAATTCTTGCGGCACTACAAAGCTGAGCTGTCGAGTTGTCATTCTAATCTAATTTAATAATGATGGTAAAGGATTTAAATCTTTAGCCACTCAACAAATCGAAATCAAACCTATTCAAAATGTTATGTCCAAACAACTTAATCATCTTGAACATAAGATTCACTTGAGAATCAGGTAAAAGATACAACAATTTTCTCATCATCATTCCTTTCTTAATTCCAGGAACTATTTCCTTCTTCCACTCCAAGTCGTAATTCTGCTTAAAGAACTGGTAATCAAACCTATTTTCTTCGAAAGCTTTATCTACGGCATTAACGCAGACCTGTGAAGCAATTAACCCATAAGTAATCCCGCCACCGCTAAATGGCTTGACTTGGCATGCTGCATCACCTACCAACATAACTCTATCGGCAACCGTGTCTTTCATAATGCCCGATCTAATAACTCCTGCGACATCCGGTTTCAATCCGTTGTGCTTTAATCTTGTCTGTAGAAACCTTTCGTAATACGATTTCGGGCTTGTTGGAGTTGCCACACCTATCCGCGCCATTTCCTCGTGCTCAGGAACTACCCATGCGAAAAAGTTAGGGGCGATTTTTTTGCCGAACCATAATTCTGCAAATTGCTCAAAATTACCGGAAGCCGTTGTCTGCAATCCAACGAAAATATTTTTAGGCATTGGTAAATTTGCTTGTTGTGCCACAGACGAATTTGCGCCATCGGCCCCGATAAGAATTTTTGTTTTATAGTTTCCTTTTGCTGTTCTAACTTCTACATGACTGTTGTTGTATCGGAATGCATCAAAATGTTCAGTCTTGACTTCAACTCCAGCTTTCACGGCTTGCTCAAATAGGAATCTGTCCAGTCCTGTTCTATCCAAAACATAAGCTGTTTTCTTGGACTTTAAAGCAAAGGAAGTCCCATCAGGAGAATAAAACTTGCCGTTATCCAATTTATTTACAATTAACTCATTTGGCAGGTTTTTCAGTATCTCAGGCGTCCGCCAACTAACTAAACCAGTGCATTTACATGGCAATCCTATCTTTTCATGCTCTTCAATTAACAGGACTTTCCTGCCATTTTTGGCAATCAGCTCGGCTGTTCTGCTTCCTGCCAATGCTCCTCCGATGACTATGGCGTCATAGATCATGTCATGCACCGAAATTCCTTTTGGTGGAACTATACCATTCGATTGCTTTCATGAATTCTTTTTTAGAAAAGTCTGGCAACAATGTCTTTGTGATATACATTTCTGCATAGGATGTCTGCCATAGCATGAAATTCGACAGCCTGCTGAAGCCCCCCGTCCTTATGACCAAGTCGACAGGAGAGTTCACAAGGAGGCTTTCCTCGATACTTTTTTCTGTGATTTCTATTTTTCCTGTTTTAACTATGTTTGCGGCAAGTTTTTTGAAGACTTCTACCAATTCAAATTTCCCGCCGTAATTAATAAGAACGTTCAATAGCTTCTTCTGGTACTTGGCAGTTTTCTGCATCAATTTCCCCATCAGGCCTACCAATTTGGGCGGGAGTTTTTTCAAGTCGCCGATGAACCTGACTTTTACCTGATATTTATCCAAAACAGACTCCTTTCTCTCCCAATTTTCCAATAGTTTGAAATACAGCTTGTAGAGTTCTTTGACTTCTCTTTCAGGTCTCTCGGTCAAATTCTCTGTCGAGCCGACCCAGACTGATATCTGGGGCACGCCTAATTCTACCGACCAGTTGAGAAAATCACTTATGACCTTCTCTGCCTTCTGATGGCCGACCCAAGGTTGCAAACCTCTTGCTTTGGCCCACCTCCTATCTACGGGACTTTATAGTCTTTCCGTCTGGAATGAGCGCTACGTGATTTGGAACTTCAAGATTCTTCAAACTTGTACCACCCTTTAGAAATCCTTTTTATTAATTCAGATTTAACAAGAATGTTTAAATAGGCTATTAGCGTGTTTCTGTGAAATGGTGTTTTATACTTAGATTCAATAATAGCTTTCAGGTTTTGGAAATTAATTGGTTTGACACAAGGTCTTATTTCTTCGTACAATATCCTAATAAAAGGTAATTTAGAGTGTTCCTGTTCTGGGAAAAGTTTAAGCAATTCTTCTAAAGAAAGCTTAGCCCCAATTCTTATCAGTTCTAATTTCCTTCTCTTCGGTCCTTCCAACAAATTCATAAAAAAGTCGAATGATCTGCTAGAAAATCCGTACCTTAAATTCGTGGACCATCTATCAAATCTTTTTTCAAATGCATATATGTGAATTTTCTCTTTTCTTAAAATAGAAACCATTTCGTTCCTGAATTTTTTACTAATTGTCGTAAACTCTACAGTGCCGTCCAATTTCACAGTACCGTCATACATAATCGCCGAAGATACGAAAGATAATTGATATTTTCTTGGTAATTGAAGAACTAACTTGGGTATAGTTACTATAGAAGATTTTTCACCATATGGAAACCCCAAACTGTGAAGATATTCTACTAAATACTTACTTCCTAGCCTGTAACGAAAACTACCTGTATTAGGTTTTATAGAACCTTCTTTGCCAATTAATGATTTTATCCAATCCTTGACTAGTTCGACGTTTTCTTTCCACTCGTCTGTTAATTCAAAATAGTAAGAAGTTGCTTTGTAACCATTCCATAGTTTTTCCTTTTTATAGAATGATCCATCTGTAGCCAGAGCTCCGCATATCTTACTTATCATAATACCTTCTTTCGATTGCGGTATTGTCCCTTCTATTAAAGGCATATTTACACTTTACATATACCTAAGATAAAGGTATCGAGGGTTCATTTCCCTAAGAAATAAAAAGTATAAGAGTTTCGATTGTTCAAAAGAAATTATCTAAACCGCCGCCGTAACTCAATCTGGACCAGAGTGCTTCCGTCCTAGCATATGGGGTCAAGGAAGAAGTTGCGGGTTCAAATCCCGTCGGTGGCACTCGAAATCTTTCTATCAAAGCTATTTGATTTCTATCTTAATGCCACCAGTCCATCTTACAATCGAGTTATATAAAAATGCCATAATTGCACCTGTAATCAAACCGACTATACCAAAGAAAATAGGCAGGATTATTATTGATGCTGCTCCAAAAGTAAGACTACCAACCGCTCCGAGTGGAATCAACGCAAAAATTGCGCCTTCTATCAGTCCGATAAAAGCATATAGTACACCACTGATTTTAGCGCACGACCAAACACCGATTCTTGTTACGGATTTCATTTTAGCCACAAGTATTCTATTTATCAAATTAAACTTGCAGATATAAATATGGTCTTGGAGCTTATTTTCGGTTTGATGATACTTGCTGTAGTGGCATTGGTCCTGTTCCGGATAATCGGGAATGTCGCATTGGGCGCTGTGCTTATCCTGGCCATATTCGCATCGAGCTATCTTCTGGTAGGCTCTTTCCCTAACCTCGGCGGAGTTCCGATAATAGGAGACTTATTGCCCAAGACTGGCAAGGCCATAGCTGTTGTGAAGGATTTGGAATACAGCATGGAGATTATAGGAGTGTCTAAAACAGGCAATGATAATTTGTTGGTCAGCGTGGCCAATACAGGGAAATCTGATTTGTCTAATTTTACCG
>CAZYBR010000010.1:16289-19429 GCA_964645905.1 uncultured archaeon | reverse complement strand
CCAGTAAACCTTAAAAACGTATAATTACTAACTAAATTGCGATACTCATGGTCAAAAGGACAGGGCCTACTAATCCTTATCTAAAAGGCTTGGTAGCAGATCTCAAAAGAAAGTCTCTAGAATTGAAGGCTCCCATCTGGAAAGATACGGCCGAAAGATTGTCCAAGTCAACAAGGCAAAGGGCAGAGGTAAACCTCTCAGATATAGAAAGAAATGCCAATGATGGCGAGACTGTACTGGTCCCAGGGGTCGTCCTAGCTTCAGGAAATCTGACAAAGAAGGTGAATATAGTCGCATGGAAATTTTCCAAATCCGCAGAGGCTAAGGTAAAGACTGCAGGCAGCAAGATAGTTACAATTGAATCGCTTGTAAAGGAAAATCCAAAAGGTTCTAACGTTAGAATTATGGCATGATTTTTATGAAAGTCTACAATGCTGAAAACCAGATATTGGGAAGAGTCTGCACTTCGATAGCCAAGGATTTGCTCAAAGGCGAGAATGTCATAGTTGTGAATTCAGAGAAAGCAGTCCTTGCAGGAAATATAAGATGGAAGAATGAGCATTATATGGAAAAGATAAAAAGGGGAGATCCGCACAAGGGGCCGTTCTTTCCAAAATATCCCGACGACATATTCAGAAGGACGGTGAGGGGGATGCTGCCTTGGCACAAGGCGAAAGGCCAGACCGCATACAAGAAATTGAGAGTCTTTATAGGCGTACCGGAAGAATATAAGAACAAGCCGGCACAAAAGCTCGAAGGCACAGATGCAGGCAAACTGACCACGACTTATATAACACTCGGTGAAGTCTCGACAAACATAGGTGCGAAGAAAAGATGGTAGCCAAAAAGGAAAAAGAAAAGGAAGTACACCAAGTCGGAAAGAGAAGGTTGGCTATCGCCAGGAGCATAATCAAGCCTGGAAGAGGCAAAGTGACGATCAATTCTGTCCCGCTGGACTATTGGGGAAACGAAGTATTGAGATTGTGGGTCAAGGAGCCTTTGATCATAGCAGGAGACGTTCCGAAAACCGTTGACATCGATGTGGTTGCCACAAGCGGTGGGAGCATGGGGCAGGCAGAAGCTGCCAGGATGGCCATAGCAAAGGGACTGGTGGATTATTCGAAAGACAAATCACTGCGCGAGAAATATTTGCAGTATGATAGAAATTTATTGGTCTATGATCCTAGAAGGAACGAGTCTCATCATGGTTCTGGACGCGGTGCGTCAAAACGCGGGAGCCGCCGCCATAAGCAACGCAGTAAGCGTTAAATATATTTCATAATATATGTTTTCTATATTTAGAAATATTTATACCTGTTCGACATAAGTATTCAAGAAAATGATTAACAAATACTATGAAAATGATAAGATGGTTATATTGAAAGACAGTTATAAGAAAGCTATTTTTAGGCAGCTACTCGAAAGTTATAACTGGAAAATTCTAGCTGAAAAACTAAAAATCTCTACCGCAAGTATTTACAGATATAAAAATGATTCTAATATAGCTATTCCTTTCTCTCTAATTCAAAAATGCGTAAAAATGTTAAATGCAGCTAGTTTAGAAGAAAACGTCATTAAAGCCTTTCAACCAAAAGAGCTTAGATACAAAAATCTAAATTTAGGAAGAGACGTAAGAAACAAGCAATTGAAAACTTGGAAGGAGGAATTGCCTAAGATAAAAGATTTAGTTGAGAATAATTCTCTAAATCTAGAAAAATGGTTCTACCTTTACCGCAAATTAATTGATTTTGGTGCTAGGAAGCTAGAGAATATCAAAGTTGAAAATAACAAACTAATAATAGACCATAAGAATTACGTCAAGAATGAGCAAAAACATTTTAGAGTTGTATTGCCTAGAAAAATAACTATCGATGACGATTTTCAGTATTTTTTTGGGCTTTGGTGCGGTGATAAGGTTGGTGGAGGAAGAATAGGCGTTGCTAATAAATGCTTAGAATTAAACCAGACTACAATGGACTATCTCAAGGACAATCTTTACCAAATTCCTCAATTCGTTCTTCAGAAAAGTTCTAGGACAAAGAAATTACCTAAATTTAATTTTCCTATAGACCAAGTACTTGAAATAAAAGACATGCCGGGAGACTGGGTATTATGTGTACAATCCGTAAATGGCATTTTAAAAAGCTTTTTTGATTATTTGGACCAATACTTAGACGAATTTCTGAACATGCTACCCGATAAGAATATTTTTTTTGCTGGCTTATTTGACGCCGACGGAAATGTACTTTTAGAGGACAGATGTTTTAGGTGGGCCTGTAAAGACGCTCGTAAAGTAGAAATTTACAAGAAATATTTGAAAAAATACGGTTTGTTCCGCCGCTATGATGGAGGTAACCTCGTAACTAACAATGTTAATATATTTTCAAAATTAATCTTACCCTATCTTAAACATAAGGAAAAAATAAATAAGACTCAGTTAATATCTACAGGTGAGGGTCACTTAGACAAAAGGTTTAAAAACATGCTTTTTGTAATAAATACAAATCAAAACAAGTCAGTTTCGGAGTTGGGAAAAATTATAGGCAAAAAGAAGTTGTGGGCACAAATAAAGTTTTTAGAAGATTGTAAATATGTCAAATCTTTAGCTTACCCTAAGCGGGTTTTTATTACAGAAAAAGGTCTAAATGAATTGGGGAGGGAAGGACAATGATAGTACCAGTCCGCTGTCTTTAGCTGCGGTAAGCCTATAGGCCAACTTTGGGAGACTTATGTCAAAAGGACTCAAGCCGGCGAGGATGCAGGCAAGGTCATGGATAATCTTGGTTTGAAAAGATATTGCTGCAGAAGAGCTTTCATGGGCAATGTGGACTTGCTGAAGGAAATCAGCGCGTTCAAACCTTAATAAACAGGGGATGTAATTACTATTTTGTTAAAGGTGAAACGTTGATCTGGCCACGAGATAGGTTGACTCGGTTTGAAACCGCGCGTTTGCTTGGAGCCAGAGCCCTCCAAATTTCTCTAGGCGCTCCCGTTCTCGTCAAAACCGAAGAATCGGAATCATCAAAAATCGGGAGGCTTGAATTCAGGGAAAATTTAATCCCGATGACGATCAAAAGAAAGCTGCCTAGCGAAGAGTTTGTTTTTGTAGACATTAAGAAAGGAATTGAAAACTGGGTAAA
>CAZYBR010000010.1:0-16189 GCA_964645905.1 uncultured archaeon | reverse complement strand
ACATCATCAATAATCCCGTCAGCATCCCTATCAATTCCATGAACAACCCTTGCTATCCCTTCTTCGAATTTGTTCCCGTCTTCCAAGTTCTTCAAATATTTCATCAGGCCGAGAATAGCAGCCTTAGTACCCTTGAACCTTTTTCCAGACAGCAATAATATCTCCTTTCCTTTCGCAAAAGGATTCTCCATCTTGACTATTACCCCGGTATTGTCTTCATTGTAGACAGATTTGGTGAAACTAGATACAATGTCAAACTCGTTCTTTGTGTCGAAGTATATCGGCAGTTTTGAATTTATCCTGTCTATCAAGATGTTGGCTTTGGGCCCACCTACAAGAACCAAATTATTTTTCAAATCCTCTTCCCTGAATTCCGTGTCTAACTTGTAATTCGGAGTTACTTTATTCAGGAAGCTCCCGATCAATAATGCAATGTCAATAGCTGCGCTTCCGTCAGAAGCCTGTGCACCATATTTTCCATGATGGTCAGGCGAACCCACAACAATGATGCCGTCGAACTTGCCGTCCTTAATGAATGACTTGAAAAAATCCAGCTCCTTCGGCTTTGTCTTCACGTCTGTTAAATGTTCGCCGTCAAAAAGTTTGAATGAAATGTACGGGTGAGACACTTCGTATATCTTCGCGAGACCGCCTACACGTTCTTCCCGTTTCAACAGCTTTACGATCCCGGCATGTTCCAGCCTTCTTATATGATAGTAAATTTTTTGTTCGTGCTCTTTCAGCTTTCTTGCTACGTCCATGGCACACTGAGGTTTCTTACCCATCTCTTCCAGAATCCTGACCGCAAGCTGGCTGTTCAGCGCATTGAACCCTGTAGGCTTCATTACAAGCGTCTTCCTTATCTTCTGACCTTCGGGACTTTCCTCGACTATGTACGACATACCAATTATTAATGAAATGTTACCCTTATAAATATTACGTTAGGGGTTGGGTCATTCTAAGCCTTCTTTCATGCCAAAAATGGATGCTTTATGGAAACCCGTTTAGGCTTCTTTTATAGCCCCTCACTCTAATTACTTGTTAAAAGATGATGGAATGAAGACTTGGGTGAATGGTTCCTCACAAATTCTTTCATTCCGGATTGTTCCCCACTATACGCAGTAAATATTTATGTGATATAGGAAATTGATAAGTGATTATTCATGTCTGCAATAAGAGAGCACCAGGGATGTTGGTAATTATATGTGCGGGATTATAGGTTACATAGGCAATAAGGATGCTGCACCGATTTTGTTCAACGGTCTGAAAAGGCTCGAATACAGAGGCTATGATTCTGCCGGAGTTGTCACAGCCGGCAGTGGCTTCCACATCAAGAAAGATATCGGAAAATTAGACAGCATCAATCAGCGAATCAATCTGCTTAGCGTGCCGGGTAATCTGGGGATAGCCCATACAAGATGGGCTACACACGGCGGTGTGACTAAAGAGAATGCCCATCCGCATCTTGATTGCGAAGGAAAGATAGCAGTTGTACATAATGGAATTGTAGAAAATTATCAGGAATTAAAAGCAAACTTGGTCAAGCTTGGGCATGTTTTTAAGAGCCAGACTGATACAGAAGTCATCTCGCATTTGATAGAGGAAATAATGAAAAAAGGAAGAAATTTCCCCGATGCTTCAGCCTCGGCTTTACGAGTTATTGAAGGAAGTTATGCTGTATTGATCCTGAAAGAAGACGAGAGGAGACTAGTTGCAGCGAGGAAAGGGTCGCCACTCGTCGTAGGAGTTTCAGATTCCCAATACTTCGTTGCTAGTGACATACCTGCATTCCTTGAATATACAAAAAATGTCGTTTATCTTCACGATTATGATATGATTCTGCTGGATGACAGCGGGATGAAAATTTTCAATATTCTTCAAAATAAGGAGGTCGAAAGAAAAATCGATACTGTTGACTGGGATATACGCCAAGCGGAAAAAGGAGAGTTCCAGCATTTCATGCTTAAAGAAATATCAGAGCAGGTCGACACAATACAAATGGCAGCGCAGCAAAACAAAGAAGTGGTAGACCATGTCGTCAAAGAAATGAGAGAAGCTCGCGGAATATTTTTTGTAGCAGCAGGAAGCTCTTACCATGCATGTTTGGCTGCAAGCTACATAATGTCCAAAGTCTCCAAACTCCACATTAATGTGGTTCTTGCATCGGAATTTCCGCATTACGAGCACTATCTCAATAACAAGTCTCTTATAATTGCGGTATCCCAGAGCGGAGAAACAGCAGACGTTCTTGAAGTGGTCAAATCCGCAAGGGAGAAAAAAAGCAAAATAATTTCCCTGGTAAATGTGGTTGGATCATCACTGACAAGAACTTCGGACATGTCCCTGAATATTAATGCAGGACCTGAGATATGCGTGCTATCAACTAAAACATACACATCGCAGTTGGCATTGTTCACATTATTGTCATACGCTTTGAGCGACAAGTATGAAGATGGCAAAAAGAAATTAACGTATCTCTGGAATGAGATTTACAATCTGACATCTGCAACAACAAGAGAAAAATTGCAGGAGCTTGCAGAAAAACTCAAAGACAAGGAACATATATTCCTGATTGGCCGCGGTCTGCAATATGCGACTGCATTGGAAGCCGCATTGAAAATAAAGGAAGTGTCTTATATACATGCAGAAGCATTTGCTGGAGGAGAACTAAAACACGGAACAATAGCTCTGATTGAAAACGGCACGGCATGCATAGTTTTTGTTTCCAATGAAAATGAAAAAGAAATATTATCAAATGCAATTGAAATCAAAAGCCGTGGAGGTTATATAATTGGGGTTTCGCCTAAGAGCAATGAGATATTTGATTTCTGGATAAAGGTCCCTGAAGCTGGCAATGAGAATCCCATAGTCCAAATAATTCCTATTCAGATACTTGCATACCAATTAGCTGTTCTGAGAGGTTTGGACCCAGACAAGCCACGTAATCTTGCGAAAAGCGTGACGGTAAAATAGGTGATCTTAATTGAGCATTTTCAAAGCATACGACATTAGAGGTATATACCCGCAAGAGCTGAACGAGGAGATAATTTATAAAATTGCTAAAGCATTCGCAGTTTTTACGAATGCAAAGAGAATAGTTGTAGGCGGCGATAATAGGTTGAGCACACCCTCACTGAAAGAAAATTTCATTAAGGGCTTGTTGGATTCTGGCGTTGAAGTTACCGACATAGGAACGGTTGCGACTTCCATGATATATTTCGCCTGCTACAGGCTTGGATTTGAAGGCGGAGCAATGATTACAGCTTCGCACAACCCAAAAGAATTCAATGGAATAAAACTCTGTGATTCAGAAGGATTGGCAATAGGCCTGGAGGATGGTTTAGAAGAAATTAAAAAAATAATAGACGGGTCTCGGTTCAAAAGCGGAAAAGGAAAATTAAATTCTATGAACATCGAAGACGAGTATTCGAAATTTGTTAATGGCATTATTTCACAAAAATTCAAAAGATTGAAAGTTGTCCTAGACGGTTCTAACGGCTCTGCTGGAAAAATATATTCGAAAATTCTTCGATCATTAGGGACCGATGTAGTTGAGTTGTTTTGCGAGCCAGATGGAAGATTTCCCAATCATCAAATACCAGACCCGCTTATCGAAGCGAATTTGGAGGAGATAAGAAAGAAAGTAACTGAAGTAGATGCAGATATGGGGTTTGCACTAGACGGAGATGGTGACAGATTGGCAATAATAGATGAAAAAGGCGAAAAAGTACATGCGAATAATATAACAGCTCTGTTGGCTGAGAAATGCCTGGCGAAAAACAAAAATGCTACGATTGTCTACGATGTTCTTTCTTCACAGATGGTCGAAGAGGTGATAAGGCAAAACGGCGGCGTGCCAGTTGTATGGAAAGTTGGGCATTCATTCATCCCACGTAAATGTAAGGAACTCGATGCACTTTTTGCGGGTGAAGCGTCGTCACATTACTTCTTCAAGGAAGCAAATTATACAGATGATACACTCATTGCAGCCACAAAAATATTGGAGATAGTCGCGTCAGAAAACAAAAATTTATCAGAACTGACAAGCAAGTATCCAACATATAACCAGGAATTGGAGAAAAGAATTCCTATATCACAACAGATGAAATTTCAATTTATTGAAAATCTCAAGAAAGACTTAGTAAGCAAGGGCTATAGCATATCTACTTTAGATGGCGTCAAAATAAATTTTGAAAATGGTTGGGCAGTATTCAGAGCATCTAATACAGAATCTAAAATAGTCATAAGTTACGAATCTCGAGACAATGACCAATTCCAAAAAATAAAAATGTTCGTTGATGATGTAGTTAAGTCAATTCCTAAAGAGGAAGACGTAAAAATAATTATCTTCGATGTCCAAGACGTATTAGTTACTGATTGGCGAGATGTTTTCGATTTGCTAGATGCAGATATAAAGCCTGGTGTAATCGCAGAATTCTTTGATGACCACAATAATTTGAGAAAGGAAATGCAATATGGTAGATTAACAGAAGAGGAATTTTGGAAACAATTTATTCATTTCACTGGTTCAGATGTAACTGTAGATTATTTGAAGAATGCTGTAAGAAAGGCGTTACAAACGTTTCCAGAAGTAGTGGATATAGTAAATGCATTGAAATCAAACTATAAGCTGGTTATACTTTCTAACCATACAAAAGAATGGGTCGAATATTTAGTGGCAAAGTACAAGTTTAACGATATTTTTGATGATATGTTCTGGTCTTTTCAAAATGGCATAAAGAAACCTTCTGCAGAAGCATACACCCAGATCACTGATAAATTCAAAATAAAACCAGAAGAATGTATCTTCATAGATGACAAAGAAAGGAACATTGAAGGCGCCAAAAAAATTGGAATGAAAACAATATTTTATAAAAATCCTGAGGATATGAGGGAACAATTGAAAGGTATGGGAATAAAGCTTGGTGTTTGACATGGAAAGAAAATACAACGTTGTTGTAATTGGTGGCGGGACAGGATCCACGATTGTTCTGAAAGGTTTGAAGAAATACGATGAGTTTAATTTGTTTTCAATCGTACCTATGGGTGATTCGGGAGGAAGCTCTGGCAGACTACGAGAAGATTTTGGTGTCCTATCCGCCGGCGAAATAAGGCAGAGACTAATCGCGCTTGCAGATGAGCAGAATGGGAGAGATTTTATAGAACTTCTTGATCATAGATTTGAAAAAGGAAATGGTCTTAAGGGCCATAATTTTGGCAACATTTTAATTACAGGATTATCTGAATTCTATTCTTCTCAAGAAAAGGCAGTGGAGAGTCTTTCTAAAATGTTCAATATAAAAGGCAAGATAATTCCGTCAACTTGGGAGAAGTTCGAACTCGTTGCAGAATATAAGAGCGGCAGCAAGATAGTCGGCGAACATTTCATCGATGAGTCTAGTGAGGAATCGGGGATTGTAAAACTCTATACCCAGCCGTCAGTTAAAGCTAATCCTCAAGCAATAGAAGCAATAAAAAATGCGGACATTATAATATTTGGACCTGGTGATCTCTATACAAGCATATTGCACAATTTGGTTGTTGAAGGAATTCCTCAAGCAATTCTGAAAAGCAGTTCAAAGAAAATCTTTATTTCTAATCTGATGACTAGCATGGGGGAAACTACAGGAATGAATCTTCAAGACTTATTGAACGAATTAGAAAATTATATAGGCGGAAAAGTTATAGATACAGTCCTAGTAAATTCCAAAGAGTTGCCTACGGAAATTGTAAAAGAATACGAGAAAGGCAAACAATTGCCTATAAATCCAGTTCTTAATGAAGATACTAAAAGCCGAGTTAAAATTGTAAAAGCAGACCTACTTGCAGATGTGGCGTACACACAAAGCAAGTCTGATATACTTCAAAGGAGCATTTTAAGGCATGACCCGGATAAACTAGGCGCTCTACTTACATTTTTCATAAGCGATGAAAGTAAAAAATTATTGTGATGACATGAAAAATAGGAATTTTGCAACAAGGGTTTTTGAAAATCCAGTGAAATTAGGCGGTTAAGATGCAAACGGTAATTCTCGCAGGAGGAATAGGAAAAAGAGTATACCCATTATCTCAAACAAGACCAAAACCTATGTTCAGGATTTTAGGAAAGCCTTTGTTACATCACGTAATAGATACTCTAAAAGAATCTAAACTAAAAGATTTTATCATAGTTACTGGGAAAAATTCCGATGCGATTAGAGATTATTTCGGTGATGGTAGCCAGCTGGGAGTTCGAATTCAGTATACTGACCAGAAAGAGCCACTAGGCATGGCAAATGCAATCCAAACTGCAAAGAACATGGTTGATGATAATTTCTTGGTTGTGAATGGAGATGACATTTTCGACTCTTCTTTAATAACTAAAAAGATTTCCATTCTAAAAGGTGATGCAAATCTGATTCTTTCTTGCAAGCCTGTAAAGGAAACGTGGAGATTTGGAGTACTGAAAGTTTCTGATGGGGATAAAGTTGAAAAAATAGTAGAAAAGCCCCTTCCTGGTAAAGAACCAAGCAACCTAGGAGTTATTGGAGCATACATACTCCCACCGAAAATTTTTGATTTATATGATGAGATCCCACCATCCGATTCGCAACATGAAATTGCGATACAAAAATACATCGATGAGGGCAATATAGTACGTGCTGTAACTTACGATGGAGATTTTACAGCTTACAAGTATCCTTGGGACCTATTTAAGATAAATCAACATATAATGAGCAAATTACTAACCAAACAAATCATAGATGACGGTTCGGATATCTCTGAAAGGGCTCAAGTTGAGGGAAATGTGTGGGTATCAAAAGGAGCCAAAGTTCTTGAAAACGCTTTTATAAGAGGACCAGCCTATATAGGTCCCAATGTGATAGTGGGTAATAATGCCCTGATAAGAAACTTTTCTTCAATAGGCGAACGGAGCATAGTCGGGTTTTCAACTGAAATAACCAATTCTATAATCGGGGAAAATTGCTGGTTCCATACGAATTACATAGGGGATTCCATCATAGAGGACAACTGTTCATTTGGTTCTGGCGCCGTCACTGCTAATTTTAGATTCGACGAAAAAGCAGTACAAGTAAATGTGGAAGGCAAAAAAGTTGATTCGGGGAGAACTAAACTAGGTGCGATGGTTGCCGATAATTGCAAAGTCGGCGTAAATTCTTCTCTATCGCCTGGAATTAAAATTGGGCCGAACAGTATTGTCGGACCCAATGTATATCTGGGATCGGACTTGGAAAAGCATAAAATAATTTTCATTAACAACGAGAGTTATGTCATCAAAGACAATTCAATAGACCTCTCTCAAGGCAAGAAAGACGAGTTTCGTTCGAAATTAGAGGAGTTGTAAAATGGCTGAAGAATTTGATGTTGCAGTAATAGGCGGCGGCCCTGGGGGGTATACCGCAGCTATTCGTGCCGCGCAGCTTGGTGGAAAGGTCGCACTTATCGAAAAAAACAAGCTTGGAGGCGTATGCAACAATTTCGGATGCATCCCAAGTAAGACAATGTTGAGGCTTGCAGAAATACAATCTAATCTCTCGATAGCGAACCAGTTCGGAATAAAATTAATTAAAACAGGTTTCGATGTAAAGCAATTGGTTGAAAATAGAGACGCTTTGCTCACCAAATTAGCCAGTGGCGTGGAAACCTTATTGAAATCCAATAAAATCCGAATAATATTTGGCAAGGCCGAAATAAAATCTAAAAATGAAATAATAATCTCTAAAAGCGATAACAACACAGAATCGATTAAAACCAAAAATATAATCATAGCTACAGGCACAAGCGGTACCAAGCCCCAAATATTCGGTGAAAGCAAAAATGTCATGAACAGCGAAGAATTCCTGACATCGGATCACATACCCGAAAAAATAGTTATTATAGGCGGCGGACCTGAAGGAGCTGAATTCGCATCGATGCTATCAAATTTTGGATGCGATGTGATAATAGTCGAAATGTTAGATCGCCTTCTTCCAATGGAAGACAGGGAAGTTTCGTCTCGCATTGAGAAAGTGCTTTCCGAGAATGGCGTAAAAGTTTTAACAAACATGAAAGTTACTGAAGCGAAAGATGGCGGAACAAATACAAAAATAAAATTCACAAACGGCAAGACCATAGACGCAGAGAAAATTATAATCTGTACTGGAAGGGAACCGAATATCCATAATCTTGGACTAGAGACAATAGGAATAAAATTAAATGAAACGGGGAGAATACTTGTCAGCAATAAGATGGAGACCTCTGTCAGAGGGATTTATGCGATAGGCGATGTCGCAGGCGGAAGATACGCTCATGAGGCTATGGAAAACGGTGTTGTAGCCGCAGAGAATATTATGAAATTGCATGCATCTATGGACAGCCGCATCGTACCCAGATGCATCTATACAATTCCGGAGGTCGCATGCATTGGTCTGACAGAAGATGAAGCGAGAGGGAAGCACAAAGTTCTTGTAGGTAAATTTTATCTGAAAGCCAGCGGAAGGGCCATGACATTGGGGAGCACAGAAGGATTTGTCAAAGTTATAATAGAAAAGAAAACTGGGAAATTCCTTGGTATACATGTGATAAATGAAAGGGCATCCGACATGATAGGTGAAGCATTATTAGCAATGAAATATCTCAAAGCTGAAGATGTAATCAATGCAATTCATCCTCATCCTACTCTAGTCGAGTCAATGAAAGAAGCTGTCCTCGATGCTTATGGAAGATCTATTCATGCACTGAATCAAAATAAAATCAAGTCTTCTAAGAGTTTGAAGAATTATCTAGAAAACTAGTTACATTTTTTCTACAGCTTTTATTCCTAGCAAATCCAAGCAGTTCCACAAGACAATCTGCACATGCTTGACCAACGATAATCTAAAGTTCTTCAACTTGCTGTTCTCGGCATTCAATACCCTGTGCTTCTCATAGAAATTGTTGAATGCTGTAGCTAGTTCAAATGCCAAGTTGGAAATATGGTTAGGTTTCATGTCGTCTGCAGATTTTTCTGCGATTTTAGGAAACATTGACAACAGTTTTATTAATCTCCTTTCTTCAGGCTCCAAGTCCGAATTTGATAAATTCACTTTCCATTTCTTTGCTTTGCTGATTATGCTCGCACATCTTGTATAAGCATATTGAATATACGGTCCAGTATTCCCTTCTATAGAAGTAGCCTCGTTTATATCAAAAGAGATTTCTGAAGGCGTGTCAACCCTTAGGAAGTAATATTTCGCCGCACTAACCGCCAAAGCTTCTGCAATCCGTAGCTTCTCCTTCCCCGAATACGCTTGTTTTGTCAGGTGGTTTTCTAGAATAATTTTTTTCAGTTCATCTAAAAGCGATTCGCCTTCAATAACATTTCCCAATCTAGAAGACATTTTACCTTCTCTTAATCTGACCCAGCCATATGCCAAGTGCTTTTGCTTGTCCTTGAATTTTTTAGGATTAAGCAGTTCCTCAACCTTGAAAGTTACCTTAAAGAAGCTCGCTTGTTCTGGTCCTACGACATGTATGGCCCTTTTAATACTTCCGAATTCTGAGAATTCTTTTTCTGCCAATCCAAGTTCTTTTGCTTCGTAAGTTGGGAATCCAATATTGTTTATGAAAACTCTTTTATCAAGTTCATATTTTTCCCCGTTGAATATTATCGCGCCTTCGCTTTTTTCCAAAATCCCTTTACTCAATGCATCATGTGCTATTTTTTTCCCGATTTCAGCCACTTCCGATTCAAAATAAAATCTATCGAATTTCGTATCGACTCTTTTATAAATCTCATCGAAATAATCCAGGCTCCATTTTCTCGTTTCCTCCCACAACTTCATCAATTTCGGATTCCTTTCATAAATGCCTTTATTTATTTCTATAATCTCCTCTTTTGCTTTAGAATCTTCTTCATACGACTTGCTTCCATGTGCATACGCCTTTCCTAAAAACCCAATCTTCTCATGCAATGACGCAGGTCTCTTAAATCCAAGCTTGTTTATTCCCCACATGCATTTTGCGATATGCAGACCAACATCACCTTGATAATTTGCTCTTATCACTTTGTACCCGTTGAATTCCATTATTCTGGAAAGGGATTCACCAGTTGTTATGTTTCTCAAATGGCCTATATGAAACAGTTTGTGAGTGTTGGGATGTGCAAACTCGATTAAAATCCTTTCTTTTCTTGATTTGCTCCTGCCGAATAACTTTTTCTTTTTTTCAATATCCTTCATTATCAATTCTGAAAACTTGGCATAATTGAAAAAGAAATTAAGATACGCTCCTTTAACTTCAACTTTTTCTATCAATGATCCTTTAGGAATTTTTATTTTTGATTTAATATCGTTCGCTATCTCCATTGGATTTTTCCTTTGTTCCTTTGCCAATTCAAAACATGGGAATGATAGATCGCCAAATTCCTCCTGCGGAGGCGTTTCAAGTTTTTCAACAGCAGATTTGACGCCAGCAGATGCGAGGATCTTCACAGCTTGCTCTTCAAACATAATCTATATTTCTTTTATATTTTATTAACCGAACCAGAGTTTGATTTCTTTCTCAGCCTCTTCCCTAGTCGCAGAAGCATGCACAAGATTCATCATTATCCTGTCTTCGTCAGGCAGTGTCAAGTCGCCCAAGTCTCTCCTTATGGTCCCCCTTTCTGCTTTTGCAGGATCAGTGGAACCAGTAACTTTCCTGGCAGTGGCAACTGCATCCGGGCCTTCAAACACCATCGCGACAACCGGGCCTGAAGACATGAATTTCTCCAGGTAAGGATAGAACGGTTTTGCAACATGTGCAGAATAATGGCTCTTAAGCAGTTGTGGTGCCGGTGTCAATTCCTTTCTTTTAATCATTTTCAGTCCGGCATCCTGATATCTCTTGACAATATCTTTCTCCAGTCCCTTCTTCACGCCGTCCGGCTTGACTATAACAAGCGTTCTTTCGTCCATAACAAACTTATCTAATACCTGCTTGATGCTATTAAAAACTTTCTCTACAGGCTGGTCGCCGTTGATGTCGACCAGTCTGCCTTTCTTCCTGTAATATTCTACAACCGGTTCTGATTTGGTCTCATATTCGTTCATCCTGCTTCTAATGCCTTCTTCAGTGTCGTCGCTCCTGCCTTCTTCCTTGCCCCTTTTTATTATCCTCTTGACAAGCTCTTCCTTATTCACGTCCAAGTCGAAAACGGCATCCAATTCCAGCCCCAGCTGCGCCATAAGCTTGTCCAGAAACTCCGCCTGGGTCAGCGTCCTGGGATAGCCGTCCAGTATAAAACCATCATGGTGTTTCTTCAGCTTGACACCGATTACAACGTCGATGAGCTTGTCGGGCACGTAGATGTTCTTGTCTATGTACTGCTTTACCTTCTTTCCCCAGTCGCTGCCCTTCTTGATATGCTCCCTGATGATGTCGCCGGTAGATACCCTCTCTATTCCATACTGCTTGGCGATCAGTTTTGCCTGCGTGCCTTTTCCTGCACCATGCGGACCCAAAATTATTAAATGCATAGAATACTCCAATTAATTGGTAGAGAAGGTTAATTAATTTAATCTGCCGATGTAGTTTAGCCCGGCCAGAACACCATGCTCATAATGTCTATGAGCTTCGAGAAAAAGATGACAGAAGATACGTGGGAGTCGTGAGTTCAAATCTCACCATCGGCATTATGAAACTTAGCGAAAAGAAGTCAGTCAGGCATTTTACAGCGACTGCGTACATTGTCGACAATGGTAAAATACTTTTGGTAAATCACAAGAAGCTTGGAATGTGGTTGCCAATCGGCGGACATGTCGAAGAGAATGAGACACCTGACCAAGCTGTGATAAGAGAAACTAAGGAAGAGACAGGACTGGACGCGGAAATTATCCGTTTGAGCAAACATGCACAATATGAATATCCTAGAGCAGAAATCTTGCACACGCCTTATGTCATAAGTCTGCAGAATATAAAAGACGACCACCAGCATATAGACTTGGAATATGTCTGCAATGTGAAAGGCAAGAAAATTTTGAAAGGAACTGAAGAATGCAAATGGTTCACAGCAAATGAAATAAAAAATCTGGAGAACTGCCCACCTGAGGCAAAGGAATTCGCAGCGGATATAATCAAAACGGTAAATGCTTAAAATACTAGAACGGTCATTTGTTTTTAGTAATGTCTCGACTAGCGTAGCCTGGTTAGCGCAGAAGCCTGTGGAGCTTCAGGGCCGAGTTCAAATCTCGGGTCGGGACCACCCTCTTATTCCCACAAACTTTTCGATAACTTGACGTTTACGTGAAATTTGTATCCACGGTAATACGTACTTTTGGATGAATTCAATAGTTTTTGAAGAAATTAAGAAATCTAGATGGTAACCTTTCTGCCAGATAATAGGATGGCATTTCCACACCCTTACAGAACAACCTAATATTTTCTCTAGCATAGATTTCAATTCTATTTGTGCACTACCAGATGTAATTTGAGTTCTACAGTCATATCCTGCATCACCATAACGTTTAACAATAAAAACACTTCCATCACCATCAATTAACCCAGCTAGATAAGCACCAAATAGTTTGTCAGTTTTTGTACACCAAATGGGTGGTTTAGGAGGATCACCAAATTTAATGTCCGATTTTTCAAAAATCTTCAATTTCAATAATCGAGAAACACCAATATGCCAATAAAACATATCTTCCTTTTTATCTTTCCATATGCGACTTTGTCGTTTAATTAGCTTCGGTGTAAGTTCTTGAATTTCTCTGAGCATCTCCAGAGATTTCGATGACACGTACAATGATATTCTCCAGTATCTGAATTTCTTAGAATATTTCAGAGAACCGTCAGTCTGAATAACTCCAGTCCAATAAGCCAATTCTTCAGACGGTTCTAATTTAATCTCTTCCTTCATTTTTATCACGAACTTTAACATTTAGTAGATGTATCATATCCAACTTTCGGAGGGGTTCATTTCCCACATGTCTCGAAACGGAGGTAGTTTAGAACTCGTTTTAGGTAATGCAAGCAAAATAACATCTGCAATCATTAAAAATTCCTTATTATGCTTTTACAAATCATAAGGCAGATAATTAACTTTCAAAGTCTCAAGGCCAATCAAGGTCTCGTATTCCTTTATCAACGTAGGGAACTTGAATTTCAATTCTTTCATAAAATCAAAATAATCTCTTTCAGATTCAAACATAGCTTCTACATCAATATCGCAAATACCAACTTCGTCTACAATATAAATCACTTTGGGATGATTTTCCAAATACCTCCGAAATGTTTCGAATTCCTCCTTTGTCACGTTCATAAGATGGAATAAAATCTTGTAATAAGTGTATCCAAGCAGAGGATGATTAATTAATGGTCTGTGACCAAGAATAATTTGGTCCTTTTCAAGTTTCTTAATTCTGTAGGCCAGAACCTTTGGAGAGATTTTCAGCTTATTAGCAATCTCAACTAAAGGAGCTCTCGCATTTTCACATAACACTTTGAGAATCCGCTTGTCTAATTCAGCAATTTCTACTCTAATTGGAGTTTCTTCGAAAACAAGTTTCTTTGTTCCTCTAGTTCCTAACAAAAATCTGTATTGATAGTGGACAACTCTTATCCCAATCGATTCTTTCTCTTCTTTTATATATCGGCTGTATTTTGAAATCAATTCTCGTATAAACCGTTTGAATTCTTCCAGATTTTTCATCCAACACGCAAATAAAATGTCATAGCTACCTTCAGCTTTCAATACCCAATTGATTCTCTTTTCATTCTTAAGTTCTGCAATAACTTTGTCTTCTTTATCTTTTGTTAAATTTTGCAGTTTAAGGAAAACCCTACAGTATATATATCCTAGTTTGACATTGTCTATTATCGGGTAAAAACCAAGGATAATCTTTTCTTTGATCAAATTTCTAATTCTATAATCAACACCCTGCTTACTAGACCCGACCTTTTTAGCTATAGCAGTGTTCGAACTTCTTGAGTCAAAGTCTAGTTCAAAAAGTATTTTTCTATCCTTAAGATCTATTCGTGTTATTTTATTTTTTGCTTCCATGTACATACAAAAGGAAATAAAACTTATAAATATTTCCCTTTTGACTAAAATTAAAAGGCTTCAGTTATTTAAATGGAAGATACTATTCTGGAGTAGCGAAAATTATGCCAGAGTCTAATACATCATACAAAACTGAGGATTTCGATCATGGAGCACCTGCAGATTATATGGGACTGAGAATGGGGACATTAAAATGCCATACAAAATGGTAGGGTCTCGTCTTACACCTGTAGATGCTTTCACAGGTTATGAGGCAGATCGTGAGGCGAGTATGATGATTAAAGGTACAGGCGCGGATGGTTGGTATTTGGGGTCTCCTCGCCGAAAGGTAGGACAAATTGTTCAAACAAGAGATGAGCTATGGTGTGATAGGATCAGAGTTGTTCCAAATGCACTTCGGAGATTATGGCACAGAATGTTTCCAATACGTTCTTGGTACCAAGGAGTTTACATAGAGATTGATGAAACTGAAACCCCCGTTCTTCACAGTTGATAATATGCCATTTAAACGTCTGCATAACATTGATGAATTAGTCGAAGAGCTTTCATCAATACAACTTGATGGTAACCGTTTTGTCCCACAAAGAGTAGAATTTATAGTAAAAGACAGAACCCGGACTAGATATAGAACTGTTAAAGACAATGCTCCACGATGGGTTAAACTTAATCGTGCATACGAGGATGGAAGAGATGTGCGAGAAGCCGATTTCTATGATTCTAAAGGATTTGTGGTTATTCTATCTTTCACCGACGGAATGAAAACATACGGATATTCTGGTGTCACTTATATAGGTAATGAGCCACCTCCTTCAAGATACATAGAAATAACTCATCCGTTTAGTTTGTTTGCAGGTGAAAAGATACCTCAAAAGATGGTTGGATAGAAGAAAACAAACAAATTTGAGAATGTTTGTCAACAATGAGCCCATTAATTGAACAAATTGTAAATACTTAAAAGACCCGTTAGTTAACAAACTTCAATTTCGACCCCAGAAGATCCGTAGATTTAACAGAACCTACAAGGCTAATCTTTAAATACTTCCCCTCCATTATAATTTCTAGTCTCACGAGCTAAGGCGTTTGGCTTTGATAACGTCAAATGACGATTAATGAAAAGTCCTATTCTAGTCCGTGTTACAATCAGCTGTTATTCTGCAGTAGCGTTGCAGGTAAAGGTCAATTATGATGAAACCTTTAGAGAGGAGACCCGCCAATTCTGGCTGATCCCGCCAGAGAGCATCGCTATCTGCGTTCGACTAAGACATGCGAGCCGATCGGGTTAGACCCGAGGCGAATTGCTCCGTAATACATAGTCAACCTACCCTTGGCTGGTGGACAAACTCGCAAACGTGAGGCTAATCCACCATAGTTCTAGCTAACTGGAATGTGGCCAGAGCAAAAGCTTTTGCGGCTAAGGATGGGACTGTGGCCCATCAGGCTGTTGATGGTGTAATGAACTATCAAACCATTTACGGGTACGGGCTATGGAAGTAGGAGCCCGGAGATGGATTCTGAGACATGAATCCAGGTACTACGGTACGCAGCAGTTACGAAAACTTTTCAATGCTTTGACGAGCGAAAGGGGAACGTGGAGTGTTCTTGCTTTGCAAGAACTTTTACTCTATGAAAATAGTAGGGAGAATAAGGACCGGGCAATACGGGTGCCAGCCGCCATGTTACAATGGTAGCACGGTAAACGGTAATACCCGAGGTCCAAGTGATGTTCACGATTATTGGGTCTAAAGCGTCCGTAGCCGGCTTAGTAAGTTCCCTGTGAAATCTGGCAGCAAACTGTCAGGCTTGCGGGGAATACTGCTAGGCTTGAGAAAGGGAGAGGACAGATGTACTTCTAGTGTAGGGGTTAAATCCTTTAATCCTAGAGGGACGACCTGTGGCGAAGGCGTCTGTCTGGAACTTGTCTGACGGTGAGGGACGAAGGCTAGGGGAGCGATCGGGATTAGATATAGTGAGCTGTTATATGTTATTCTTTGCCAAAGCTAACATCTCGCTACTAAATACCCCGGTAGTCCTAGCAGTAAACAATGCCCACTTGGTGTTACAGTCTTCTTGGGAGACTGTAGTGCCGGAGCGTAGGTGTTAAGTGGGCCACCTGGGGAGTATACTCGCAAGGGCGAAACTTAAGGGAATTGGCGGGGGAGCACACAAGCGGTGGAGGCTGCGGTTCAA
>CAZYBR010000009.1:4077-19473 GCA_964645905.1 uncultured archaeon | reverse complement strand
TATAATCCGTGCAGTGAACGCTGGAGGCAAACACCACAGGAAGGCGTTTGGTCTGGTTATGGTGGATACTACTATATTGAAAACACTGGTCCACCGGGCCATGCTGTATGGCAGACAAAATCATGCCAAAAGACAGACTTTGGTTGTCATGGAGAAAATTGCATAGAAGCTATCAAAAAGGCATATCCTAGCTACACAACAGAACAAGCTCGAGCATGGTGTTCGAAACCGGAAGTGCAGCAGCAATTCAACAGCCTAGGAGCGTGTACAGATGAATGCAACTTGGCTACATGTGGCTCAATCGCTAGTTATTGTTCCGGAAGTAAGTGCGCAACTTGTCCTCTTGGAAAAAGAAATTGCGATGCGTTTCAAACAGCGATGTCATTTAATAGGGAAGAAAACTTTGAAGCTTTGTACACGTCAAGCGACACATCATGCGAAACCGACATCACAAGGGACACAAGCAATTGTGGTGGGTGCGGAATAAGATGCGTAGAGGAAGTTAGAGGTGCCTTTGGAAATGTCATTCGGACTGATTATGGAACATGCGAGCCAACTCCAACTGGAAGCGGCAGATGCAAATGGAATCTTGACACGAGCGGCACAACATCTTCAACCAGCAGAATAACAAAGTACGGCTATGTGCATGCCAGCGTTTTTCTCGACGAAGGCGACACCCCGGCAAGATTTGACAAAGCCAACATAACAATATTGTCAGGTGTCGGCTGTGTAACAGGCACAGGCGGCCAGCCTTACAACAAAACTGTAACAGGCGGCGACGTCAATGAAATAGTTCCTGTGTTCAAAGTTGATGAATATACTAATTTTGCATCATACCTTCAAGTATGCACTTCTGCGAATTATTTAGTTAAAATACAGACTCCTTCAAATTACATCGTTTCAGGCAAAGCGTGCCAGCCGTCGGTAGGATCGTGCACTTGCGACGAGAATTCCTGCACTGGACAAGTAAAGATCAATGGCGGCATGGATGTTGTCTTCACTCTTGTGCGTTCTGGCTCATCTCCTGCTGAAAAGATAGTTCCTGTTTCAACATTCGTATCTCCGGCAGAAAGTTCATTGCAGCCCGAAGCATTCACAGTGTCGATTACCGACAGCGACCAGAGTTCTGGCGGTCTGAACAAATGCTATTATCAAGTTGCAAGCGGTGGAGTTGTGACGACAAATGGCTGGGTTGAAAGAACGTGCGATTCCGGTGTGCCGATAACGGTTGGTTCTACTGGGTTATGCAGAGACTCTTGCATTGTATTTGCCTATGCAATTAACAAGGCGGGTAACAGCGGACAAATCATTCAAAGATCTTTCAGGGCGTCCAGCAGTGCCGCAACACCTGAATTTGCCGGCGACATTGTACTGGTGAAAAAAGGTTGGAACTTGATTTCAGTCGCATACCCGACATTCACTTTAGGCAAGGACACGTGCCAGTTTGGAGCAAAGAACTTCTATCACTTTGATTCTACCAAAGGAACATGGGATGTTATCACTAACGTGCAGGATATGCGGGGCGGGAAAGGATATTGGAGCTACTCAGACAAAAATTGCGAATTGGGATTCATCGGGCAGGGTACTATAACGCCTCTTGACATAGCTCTGAAAGATGGGTGGAACCAGATAGGATCTACTTCAGTGGCAACTGACTTCCAAGCGGTTAAGAGCAGCTGCACGATACAGACGATTCTTTATTACGATACTGCTGCAAGCAATTGGAAGATCCTGACCGAGAGCGACAAGCTAGAAGGCTATAAGGCGTATTTTGTCAAGGCCGATTGTTAAGTAAATGTGTTACAGTAAGAGAATTGTATACTCCAACAAACTTAGTCCTTTTTGTTGGATAAGTACGTTTTCTGTTGAAAAGCCTGATTTATTAGTATGTAATATTCGTTATTACTATTATGTAGTGAAGTATAGAAAAACTTCAATATTAGTAATGATATTGATTTAAAAGGTGAAATAAATGACGGCGACTACTCACGGGGGTTCTGTGCGGGAGAAAGCACCTGAAGCTACAAGGCATGCCAAAATTAGAGGAAATGTTAACGGTTTAAGAGGTTATGATGGCAGAGGCGGTTATGACAAATTCGGAAATTATGCAAACGGTTACGCTTATTTCGGTAAACATGACGAAATACTAGGCGCTCCAGACAGCGTGCGTCCTGATGAGCTGGGAAAACACGGATTCTACGTAGGCATGGCGGATGCACGTCTTGATAGGTTGCTTGGCGGAACACCCGACCGAAATGCATTGGAGTATGCGGTTCGTATTTATCATCAAATGGGAGTTTTAGGTACTAGACATGTTAAAAGAAGATTAGATCGTGTATGCGCAACATCACCTTATAGTGTTCCTAAATTAGCAGCATTATTGAAAGAATTAGGTAATGTTGCATAACCGGTGAAATGATGAAAACCGCCTTTAAGTATCGACCTGGTGACGTGCTAGAGCTTCAAAGAACCCATGGTCCTAGCGACGCTATTCTTTTTAGTCATAGATTTTTGGTTACCAAATTACACCCAGGTTCTGAGGATGGTAGATATAAGCCACGTTACGTACTAAAGGGGGTAGAGCCAAGGAATGGTTACCCAGGTCAGTGGGGTTATGTAGGTCGGGCTGACCAGTTAGAGGATCCTGGAAAATTTCTATTAGTTGGTCATGTCGATTTACATGACACAGAGATTCCTCTGGTAACTGACATGTATTCTGGCCAGGATTTATTAAAGCAATTCCCTGATCTAGTCCCGTATGTTAAGGGTAGACGTTAATGATCCCTGGACAAGCAAAACCTAAGCAGTGATTAATATGGGCACGATGAATAAAACAAATCTGGATAGTGACCTAGATGAAATTTTTAAAAGAATGTTTATGGACCGTTGGTTGTCTAATTTGGTTCTAAAATTGGTGGGGCGTAGACCACTCGTTCAGCAATTAACTGCAGAAGACAGCACTGAAAAAATCGAAAGTGTACTCAATGAAGGACTTCTGAACGCTATAGAAGACTACAATCATATCGTACGACAAACAAATTTACCACAAATACATGAAGATTTACTAAAAAGAGACTTTTCTAGACTGTATGTAGAACTAGACAAACCTTTATCTTTCGCCTGCCCTCTCCCAAAGAGACCTGACATTCCAAATACCGGTGGGGTACAAGACAGATATGAAATTCTTGAAGGCGGTAAGAAAATTGGTTATTTAGCTTTAAACGTGGGGGACAGTGGTATTTACGCAGCACTTGAGATATATCCGAAATCAGATGGGAATGTAGAACTTGTTAGACGTACTTTTCCTGGGAAAATACCAAGCAAACGATTAGAAGAATTAGCACGTAGAAGGGATGTATATACCGCATGGATAGGTGATCTACAAAAAGAGGGATATATTTTAACCTTAGAAAGGCGATACACACCATCCCATTTACCAGTAGGATACACCGCTATTCATTATACGGATGGCCCACCACAACTAAAGAAACATCCAATGGATTATACATATGAAGATGTTTTGCGTGATAGGCCAGAGGTAGTAGAAATTTCAGATTTTACTGGAAAGGAAGCCGAATTGGTGGACGGAGAAAAATACTCTGTAAGTCGGGACGGTGCAGGTGTTATACTTGTAGACTATAAACGTCGTCCATTAGATTTTCTTAGAAGAATTTTCACAAAACCTACAGAAATAGAATATAGCGAATACTTTCACTAATTTTACCAAGCATAGCTCACCGGCCACGTTGATGCAGTTAGGTCACTAGCAGAGCGGATACGACACTACCTGCCCCAATGCGGTGAATTGCCGTGTCTGCTAGCGCACGATATGCCCGATAGCACCACGTACCATGCGTGTACTTTGGCGACTTTCCGCCATGGCCGATAGTGGATGAGTTCATAGCCGATTCTCTTAAATTAATATGATATACTTCCTAAATCAGCTTACTAACTAGTTCCCATATATTAATAATGTTATGCCCTAAAGACAGCACACCTATGTGGAAGGCACGGTATGACAAGTTTGACATGTAGAGATACAAATGCCTTTATACATCTGCTTGTTAATTAACTTTTGATACTTAGATTTTATAATCAATTAAGGCCATGTGACAAAGTAATTTCCTCTTGCATCAACTTTGTCAGAGACTATTGATAACGAAAATTCGGCAACGGCTCCAAGCTCCTGATCGCATGGCGTTGTTCGGTAGCTTAATGCCACCTGATAATTTTTCTCTTTTGCAAAATTCTCAATAAAGCCCTTATATTCCTGAAGGTTGTAATTCAAATCGGCGCAACTCTCGCTTCCTTTTACCAAACTCACGGATTTTTCTTGTATGTTGTCAAATGTCGAAAATTCGTCCAGTAATATTGTCAAAGATGTGTCTGTCTGCGACGCCGGCCCCAGAGACCTGCCGAGATAAAATAAAATCGTCACGATTGCGACAGTAGTCAGGATGAAGAACTGCCCTTTCCTATCTTTCCTCACTAAGCTTGACAAACTGCGCATGCGGAATGCCATCAATATCTATGATGTTTTCTTTCGATATATAACCGAGCCTCTCGGCAAGCCCTACGCTGTCTTTCCCGAACAGATTTGCTATGGTCGCCCTATGAAGAAGCTTCAGTACGTCACCCTCGCCGACAAGATGCTCGCCATAGAAATGCTTGCTCACTTTTATCTTCGCGCCGGTTTTCTTGAACTCGACCGACTTGTCCAACATATCTTCATCGCATAACGCGACTATGATCTCGGATTTTGTCGTGAACACTTTAGTCCAGAACATGTCATCAGATTGCTTTGTACGGCGACCTTGCACCGCAGGCGTCGCACTGTATGATCGTTATCCTTCCTTCCTTCACGAACTTTGTGTCCGGCTCGCCGCAGATCTTGCAGTAGACATAATATTTTACATATGCCATGATCTTTTCCTGTATCGGGGACTGCGGAAGTTTTCTCTGAAGGATGAGAGTATCGCCTTGTATATTTCCCGGCGTCGCGAGCTCCTTGAACAGGTATTTGGCCACATGCGCAGGCTCTCTTCTCAATATGACCGCTATCTCCCCGAAATTTCTTATCAGAGTCTTATTTCCTTGGATTTCAGTGACCGCTTCCGGTATCTGGAACCTGTCCTTTTCATGCAGCTTCTTCGGCATCTTTTCTATCGCAGCATCCAAGAGTTTTTCGTAATTTTCCATGAAACCACTTTAACATGCGGATTTTTATACCTTCCTCAGCCATCCTATCGTGGGCTCATAGAGGCTACCTTCGTTTATCAGGTCGTTCAATGTCTTCTCGATCACATTCTCGGGCAGATTCAAGATTTCAAATAATCTCTTAATCTCGACTCCTTTTCCTTCGTCCAGTTTCTGTATGACTTCAATGACTATCGGCTTGTAATCGATTTCTTTTTTCTTGCTTTCAATTATTACAGAAAGCGCTTCCTCGTCAATCGAGTAAGTATTCATTGCATATGCCTTCAATTCAACTTCGTCGACTTGGTTCGAAAGCAATTTGATGTCATCTACGATTTTCTTCTGCTTCATCAAGCCGCCAAGAATTTCGGCCTTGGACATAAGTTCAAAGTTGACGTCGTCTATCTTCTCGGTCATTTCATAAGTGACATAGATCTCCCCGTTGTATTCCTTTATCCTTCCTACGACTCTTACCATATCCCCGAGCTCGATCTTCTCGAAAGGAAATTCCTCGAATGATTTGACCCGTATAGCATCACTTCCGTCATCGACTGTTATGGATGAGTATTTTCCATCTTCACCGACAAACTTGTCCACGACTGCCCCGATGATGTTCACTCGCGATATCTTTTCGCCGAAAGGCGTTATAACATAGCCCGGCTTCATCTCCTCCTTGCTTCCATAGAAATATTTCCCATTCGATAAATCCGAGATTCTGACTTTTTTTGCAGGAGATCTGGTTATTCTGTCTTCCATAAATCCACTTCAATTCTTACATCAATATAATTCCCATCAACTTCGCCATCGTCATTAATCCAAACTTTTTCAGGGACTGCTTTATAGACTCTCCTTGGCATATTTCCCAAAAATTGCTGCGCTGAATGAGGTTTCATACCAACCCGTCCATCAAGGTATGATAATGCGTGATCTATTTCTTTTTCATCATGAAGTTCGTATGCTCTTGCTTTAATGTAAACGCCTTTTCCTGTTCCTTCTGAAACTGTTGAGTCATAAATTACTAAAAACGCACTATTATTTTCTTTAATATTTTTCGAGTGCTGTCCGTTTTGATTTGATACCCAGAAAAAATTGTAATCTTTATCATAAGCAGAATAAACGGGAGAATTCCAAGGCTGGCCATCTTTAGACGCAGTTGCTATTGTGATATAAAGTATTTTTTCTATGATACTTTTAGCTCTAATAAGATTTTCGTTTTCCATGTTCATGCCTTGCCTATCATCCCAGGGGAGGGTTTGAACAACAACCCTTCCCGCAGCATCTTATCGATTATTTCCTCTACTCCTTCAACGCCTTGCATTGTCGCTCTCCTGAATATCTCATCTTGGGGTATGTTCTTCCCAAATAGCTTTGCTAATTCTTCTATGACACTTTCGATTATTCTTATTTTACTTCTTTGCGCAGATGTCGTCCTTGCACCTTCAGCACGATCAATGTCGATCTTTCCAGTCTCCGGCTCGAAACCAAACATCCTTAATGATGATTTCATTAGATTCACAGAGCGTATCGCATCTTCTACGGTCACTTGGCTTCTCAACTGGACTTTCGCCGAAGCCTCCGCCATTCTTATAAGACCCTCGTACTGACGAGGCGTGATCGATATAGGCGAGTCCTCGCCTGACCTTTCCCTCAGGCTGAGATAGAAATTTCGCAGCTCATCTGCTGCCTCGCGCGTAAGTTTCGGATGGCAATTCTTCCTGGCGTATGCGACATATCTCTTGAATGTTTCATTGTCAACGACAGGCGTAGATTCTATTTCGCCAAAATGCCTCGATTGTAAAATATGTTCCGTCACTTTGGCATCTATTTCAGGATTCGGTATATCCCTCAATGCAAATTTCAGATCAAACCTTGACAATATAGTTTCTGGTATATCAACCTGTTCCTTTATAGGAAGATAAGGATCGAACCTGCCGAGTTTCGGATTTCCGCCAGCGAGTATGGTCGTCATCGCAGGTAAAGTCGCTACAATGTTCGCTTTAGCTATGGAAATTGTCTGCTGCTCCATCATCTCGTGCAACGCGACCTGGTCAGTTTTTTCCATCTTCTCGAATTCATCTATGCAGCACATGCTCCTATTCGTCATGACCAGTGCGCCGGCTTCAAGCACCCATCCGCCGAGAAATTCTTCGTCCTTGACAACAGTCGCAGTCAATCCTGCACCTGTGACTCCCTTTCCAGAAACGTATCTTCCACGAGGGATTAATCCAGACACGACTTTCATCAATGATGATTTTGCTGTATTATGTACGACCACTCCGTTTGCAATAAAACGGTGGTATTTCGGGACTTCTATATCGAACACGTCTTGTGGTTGCAGTTTGTTTATTTCAACGATTTTTTCGGTTCGTTCCTTATGTATCCGATGAATGTGTGATTTCGAATATTCGGCTGTGATTTTTAACTTGTCCTGTTTCTTTTTGCTTGCAAAACCTATATGCTCCCAAAACTTGATTATTGATTCAGACCGCCTTATCATCAACGACCCTGATTGAGAACTTGTGACTTTACGGCCTTTTATTGTCGATACTCTAGGTGTGCTTTCCCAGAGAATTCTTGAATGGATTCCAAATCTGAGTAGCAGAAGTTGCACGTCTCTCAACAGTTCTAGATTGACGGATTTCAAACTGACAGCTGTTCTTCCCCTACCTTTGCAGAATACGGTTCCATCACCTTCATACAACCATTTTAAGAATGCGGACACTACGGAATTTCCAGATTGGAATATCATGTTGGGGACTCTTTTTTCATTAAGGAATGGGAGCATTTTAGCGACATGACCTCGATTGATTTGATAATATGTAACTTTCGGGCTGGTTCCTTTGTGCTTATATCTTGAAATCGGCGCATCAAAGCATTTTTTGACCATGTCTTCGATTCTAGTCACTATGTCATTTTCTTCCTCGTTAACAATCATGCCCACCCCATTTTTCGTGACCCATCCATCAGCAATAATATACCCGAACAAACCGGCCAAATTCTCGTCTACAAATTCTGGAGTCTTTACATGCCAACTTTTATGGTAATATGGGGAGCCCTTCCAGTTGGTTGGCAGAAGAGTTTTTTTACTGCACTCGATTTTCGGCAGTACCCTGACTTTCTCGCCTATTTTGATTTGGTCGAGTCTTTTCCATTCCTGCGAAGTGCCTTTTTGAATTAAGATCGGTTGATTGAGAGTGCCTCTGATAGACTTTCCAGTCTCCGTGATTATTTCCATGATTGGCTGTTTCTTGTAAAGATGGAATCTGTTCGCACTGCCGACATTTCTACCCATGCCTAAATGGATATTGTAATCAATTTCCTGTAGATGTCTAGAACCCATCTCTCCAATCTTTAATATCGTACCGTCCGCAAGCACGACTCTTTCATCCGCTACAAGGCATGAAGGATCGCCGACCAACAAAATATGAATGTCTCCTCTCACTCTTGACCTGTCTTTCTGTATATGCGTCTCTCCGCTCAAAAGCTGCAATACGATCGCTTGTTTGACATCTTCCAACCCGTAGAGCCCAGGTGCAATAGAATTCGCCAACTTTGTGTAGACTTCAGGATCTTTTGCGATCGAAATAATTCTCTCCTCAAGTTCAGGAGTAATCTCAAATTCTTCCCATTCAGCTTCGACAGATTCTATATGGTTGGCTTCGACATAAATTTCCATCTGTCTCGATGCAGTGCCTTTTACTCTTCGTGGCAACTCTTTCAGAACGCCGACAACCTTCAGCCTGTTTCCAGGTTCTGTCCTGTTCTGCATTTTAGGCGACGTGAGATCTTCCTTCAGGTAAATCCTCAGATCAGACGGTCTCTCGCCTTCAGTGATCTCAAACGGCTCCTCCACGACTATCCATCGTGCATCATATAATTTCTGGTCGACGGCTTTGAATGAAGTCCTGTTTTTGCACGCGGGGTTCTGGCATTCGATGGGAGCCTTGACCATTCTCTCTGTCTGGATTATAGTGATGTTGCTTCCGCAGTCCATGCATTGGAATATCGCCTCGCTTACCTCAGGCCTTACTTCGCTTGCACGCTTGACAAAGCCGTCCACTACAATTAATTTTCCTATGTGCTCAGCCCTGACATTCCTTATCCTTATGTTCCTGCTTTCAGGCAAATTGAAGAATCTCAAACGGAAATTTTCTTCGATATAGCCTATGTCGATCTGCTTCACTGCCTTTTGTGCGATTTCTATGGTCTCTGCTGGATTTTCCAACAAATAGTCCGCAAGGGACACATCGAACTTTTCCAAAAGCGCGAAATCTAGATTTATGGATTTTTTCCCCTCATTGGCAGCTTTGACGAGCTCGTCCTTGTAAAACTCATTGAGGAAATCGACAAACTTTTCGAGAAGATCGGCGTTATCCATGAATAGCAATACTTTTGAATATATAAATTTCTAATCAGATTTTGAAATGTTTCGGAAAGGAGTTTGAATTTAAATTATTTCAATAAGAATGTTCTATAATGCCGGCTGCGAAGCTTTATCATGAACAACGCGTGAAAACCTGCCTACTATTTTGATTGATGGCCTGAAACCTAATCTAAATTGGGACAGTCAAGATTTGCCGGTAGTTTCTCTGACGGATTCACCTGATCGTGCTTTATTAGATGCTTATGCTGTAGATTCGACAAAAGTCGAATTACGAGAAAAAGAAAGACTGTCACAAGGATACGTTGCATTAGAAATCAACACCGCCCATTATGAAGTTAGAAAATGGGAAGTTGACGAATGGTGGATAATGGAGATCATAAATCCAAAAGATATTACAGCAGTAAGAGAAGAAGATTATGAAACGGTAAGAAAGCTATACAAGGAAAAATATGGAAATTAGTTTATTCTTTTGTAATTGCGCCTTTTAATTTTCTCAATCGTATGTTAAGTTTGTCGACCGCAATCTTGACATCGCTCACGCTTCTTCCACCCGTACATACAACTTTGCCCGAACCGAACAATAGAAATGCTACCTTTGGTTCAGTCATCCTGTACACCAATCCTGGAAACTGCTCAGGTTCGTATTCTGAATTCTCCAATTTGAACGCTATGCCATCCAAATTCAGTTTGCCGTCTAGCTTTGCGCTCGCAACAATATTTTCTATCTGCGTTTTATAAATCTTAGGAACCTTTACCTTAACTGACTGCACTATGGTAACTACTTTTTTGAAGACTTCCTTTACATCAGCAATGCTTCTTGCCCCTGTGCAAACAATCTTTCCTGATCCGAAAATCAATGCAGCCGCCTTTGGCTTTTGCATCCTGTAAACTAGTCCAGGGAACTGCTCAGGTTCGTATTCCATTCCTTCAAGCTTTGAAACAATTTTTTCCAAAGGAATGATTACATTCAATGTAGCGGAAGCAACAATGTTCTCAACACGTATTTTAAAATCATTCGTCATTCGACCACAAAACTAAATATGTATTACAACTAATAGGTTTAAATAGTTGACTTATAAAGGTTTCGCAAGGCTTATCTGATGCGTCAATGGAACTTGAAAAATTAATTTTTGGGTATATGGTGAAGTCATATGACAAAGCATCTTTATCTTTCACGCCGTATGGATGAAACAGGAAAAGGCGTGTATGTAAAGCAACCTCAAAGATCATTAATAAATCTATTCAACTTCCAGACGGGCACAATGAACGTGTTTCCCTCTTCGATCAAATCTTCCTCATGCAAAGTAACAACCAATGGGTGCACCGAATAATTGCCTGATATTTTCATTGAACTTCTTGCGATCAAATTAGCTTTCAGGAATTTTTGTAATTCCTCCACACGTGTTTCTTGGTTTGTTAGAGCCAATTTCAATCCGGATTTCTTGTACCTTCCTTTATTCCACCATTTGCAATCTATGCAGAAGATTTTATCATTTTTCGTTGCAATGACATCTATTTCGTATCTTTTCTTCGTTTTGAAACGGAAGTTTTGTTCTATATGAAATCCATTTTCTGCGAATATTTCTGAAATCAGTGTTTCAAATTTCTTCCAATCGTGCTTTTCAAGTATATCCTCTATGCCCGTGCCTGATTTCAGTTCGTCTATAATTTCTTCCAGCATAAAACAACTTAATAAAACTGAAAATATAAAGTTACTTTAGATATTTGGTAGAAGAACTCTTATAGGACCTATATTTAAATTCAATTGCATAATGAGTAATATGGATAATATAATTAGTCTTGCACAATGTGTCGGATTATGGTTAGCTGAAGGTAGTAGAAACAGTATAAGTGAGATAACTTTTACCAACAATCAATATTATTTAATAAAATTATTTCACAGATGTTTAAAGAAAACTCTAACGTTTGACAATAAACCAAGAATCTATGTGTATTCCAAGACCAGAGTTGATAATGTAGACTTTCTGTTGAAAAACATCATTCATAAATTTTATGTAGATAAAAGAGCAAATAAACCGTACTTTATTTACAGAGTTTCTGGCAGAAAATTAGTTAAAAGTTGGCTAAAATTAACGGATACAATAATACATGGAAGTAGATTCTATACAGATATCCTTCAAGGCTTCTTCGCTGTAGAAGGTAATATAAAATACATAGAAAAATCGAAATCAAGAGTGCTGAGAATAGCGCAAGGCAAGAGGATGATTCTAATAGAAAAAATACTAGAATGGTTGAATATAAAATTTTCCTATTCAGAAACTGAAAGAGCATATATAATATCCGGTAGAAAAAATTTAGAGAAACTAATGGAAATAAATATTTCCAAATTACACATAGAAAAGCATAAAAAATTCGTCAATATGCTCAAGACATACAAACAAAACCATTATTCGAGAGGGGAGCTTAAGAAAATGCTATTGAACGGTGTTAACAACGCGCCTAAGACTTCAAACCAATTATCTAAAATTTTCCTTAGAGACCCTTCTCGTATTACAAAAGTGTTAAGCGATTTGAAGAAATATGGTAAAGTTAAGAACTATAGAGTAGGCAGTTCAAGCTATTGGACTGGAAACAAGAATATTGTAATAATTTCTGATAGAAAAAAGTTTATAATTGAGACATTAAAAACGCCGAAAAGAACATCGGAAATATCAAAATTGATGCAGGCGGACTTCAAATCAGCTTCCAGAAGGCTTAAAGAATTAGAAAGGCTTAATTTAGTTAGAAGATATAATGGCTTATGGTCAAAAAGACCGATTGATAAAGAGGTGGTGGTATATAGAATTCGTAATGGGGATTGATGAGGCTGGGAGTAGACAATAAGTCATCTTGATTTTTGTCTCCCAAAAGGTGCCGTACTCGGTCCGATGGTGATTGCTGGCGTAACTATCGATCCGCAAGATGAGAATAAACTCAGAGCATTGGGTGTAAAGGATTCCAAAGAACTTACTCCCGCAAGGAGAGAAGAGCTTTACAAGGAGATAGAAAGAATAGCCAAGGATATCTTTGTCCTCAAAGTCGCGGCGTGCAGGATAGACAGCTATAGAAGCATGGGAATAAATCTGGATAAGATAGAAGCCATGAAAATGGCAGAGATAATAGACTTCAACAGTTCCAAAAAGATTTTTGTCGACGGGCTCACTCAGAATCCAAAAAAATTCAAAGGATTGATAAGCAGTTTTGTAAAAAGGAACAAGGATGCGGAACTCATAGTGGAGAATTACATGGACGAGTCGATAATCTCAGTCTCAGCCGCTTCGATCGTGGCCAAGGTCGAACGCGACAAGGAGATAGAAGAATTGAAGAAGCAGGTCAATTTTAATTTTGGGGTGGGATATCCGCACGACCCACTCACAATCCAATTCATGGAAAAGATAATGAAGGAAGCGAACGGGAAGCAGCTGCCCGACTATATAAGAAAGTCCTGGGTGACAACAGAGATGATGCAGGAAAGGAACTGGCAAAGGAAGGTATTTGACTTTATCTTTAAAAAGAAGGAAGTCGAATGCAAACCAGGGGAGACAGAATAAATGAACATTGAAAGGACGCTCAACCTGACTTATCTCATACTGGGACTGGCGATGGGATTCTTATCGTTCTACCTAAAGGATAACATGCTCTCGTTAGGAATTGGGATTGCTGTATACGGGGCTACATTCTTTGTATTGCGTCGCTTTGTGGGCAAAGACAAGCCTGTACACTGGTACATAGCTAATACCCTGCTGACATTCGCGTTGATATGGCTGATTACTTGGATATTCATATACAATCAGTGATCGAATGAAAAGAACTCACTATACGGGCGAGCTTGGCAAAGCCGTTGGAAAAGATGTCGTTGTTGAAGGATGGTGCCACGACATCAGATTGATGGGCGGAATTAATTTTCTTTTGCTGAGGGACTTCGAAGGCATTGTACAGATAACTGCGCCGAAGAGCAAAATCACGCCAGAGATTTTAAAGAAACTCGAGACCATGCACAATGAAGACGTGCTGATTGTCAGAGGGACTGTACAGAAGACGACGAAGACAAAAAACGGCATAGAGATTATTCCGAAAGAGATAGAGACAGTTGCTGCTTCAGAACCGATGCTGCCATTGGATCCTAGGAGAGTGACAAAAACGAACCTTGACACCAGATTAGACTGGAGATCATTGGACTTGAGGTCGCCTGAAAGCTTGGCTATTTTCAAGATACAGTCGAAGCTCATAGAATCAATGGAAGAATATCTGCTCGATAAAAAGTTTCTGAGAGTTTTCACTCCTTCTATCTTGGGCGGCATATCTGAAGGCGGATCGGAGGTATTCTCTGTCGTTTATTTCGACAAGCATGTCTTCCTGAGGCAGGACCCCCAGCTCCATCGGGAACTTTTGATAGCGGGCGGTTTTGAAAAGATATTCGAGACAGGACCTAGCTGGAGGGCAGAGAAGAGCCATACTGTAAGGCACATGACAGAGCACAGGACTATAGCAGCAGAGATCGCATTCATCGAGGACGAGTATGACGTAATGAAAGCTGAAGAGGGGATGATTGTTTATGCGCTGGAGAAAGTCAAGAAGGACTGTGCAGAACAGCTTGGACTCCTAGGAAAGGAGATCAAGACACCTAAGACACCATTCCCCATATTGGAATTTCCAAAAGTGTATGACATACTGAAAGAATTGGGACAGAAAGTAACGAAAGGTGAAGACCTTAACAGGGAATCGGAGGAAGCCCTTGCAAATTATGTCAAAGAGAAATTCAAGAGCGAATGCTTCTTCGTGAACAAGTTCCCGTATGCAGTAAAGCCCTTCTATGTGATGAAAGATGGCAAGAATCCTGCATTGGCAAGAAGCGTGGATTTTGTGTTCAAGGGGACTGAACTGTCATCAGGCGGACAGAGGGAGAACAGATACAAGAATCTTGTCGCACAGATAAAAGAAAAAGGAATGAATGCTGATTCTCTGAAATGGTTCACTGAAGTATTTAGATTTGGCGTCCCGAATATGGGAGGATTCTCCTTAGGAATAGAAAGATTCACGATGAAACTGCTGGACATAGAAAACGTGAGAGAAGCTACTTTATTCCCACGAGATGTCGAAAGAGTCTTGCCGTAATTGAAAATTCTACCCGACTTATTTATGTACTGAAAACAAAGTATAATACTGAGGTGCTGGCTTTGGCAAAGAAGAAGAGATCACGATAATAAATTTATTCAAGACCTTCCTTGATCATGCAAGCGAGCACATGAGAGCATTTTCGATTGTGCAATGAGTTGAACTTGCAATCGCATTTGAATTCTTTTTTTTCTTTTTCAAAAATTACCGAATGTTTTTGTGTTTCTCCTTCGACTGTAAAATAAATTCTCCTCTCGGTATCAAGATCCTTGCTCACCTTTCCAGACCCTGCAAGATCCTTCCCTTTACGCATGATTTCATTAGAGAGCTTTTCCATAATATTAATTGAGAAGATGAGGTTAACTTTGTTACTGGTTTTGATTAATGTTGGTGTGTTCGCTTATACCTTTCTGAATTTGCCATATTTCATCGAAACTTATGGTATTAGCTCTAACTCACTCGCTGAAGGAAAGTATACTAACATCGCCACTGCAATGTTCATACACAGTGGTGTTTTACATTTACTAGGGAACATGTTGGTTTTGTTTTTTGTTGGCAGAACTGTTGAGAAATACACAAATACTGTTGAATATCTTACTGTGTACTTTTTAAGTGGAATTTTGCCAAACCTGACTATTCCTCTCTTTAACTTCGTTGTCGGGAATATAATTGCTGTGGGTGCTTCTGCTGCCATTTCTGGG
>CAZYBR010000009.1:0-4067 GCA_964645905.1 uncultured archaeon | reverse complement strand
GCTGATAGGATTCGGTGCATTTAGATTATCAGGTAAATGGGTTCTTTCTCCTATAAGATCCATTCCCATACCTATGCCGTTTCTTTTAGCGGGTGCGTTGTATACATTTCTTAATCTTGCAGGTGTTTTCATAATTAAAGAAAACATCAATGTTGCGGCTGGAGCTCATTTGTTTGGTGGCATTATAGGAGCTTTATTTGGATTAGTAGGTGAAAAGCATAAGCTCAGGAAAATCGCGGTATTTTTCCTGTTGATGGTCTTCGTAAGTTTGTTGCCTTATTTGATTAGGTACATAGGAGTATATTTACTCTAGTTTCAATTTTTTCAGTTTAGGCAGTATAACTATCTTGCAATAGGAAGCGTTCTTGTTATTGTTGTAATAATTCTGGTGATAGTTCTCTGCCTTGTAAAAGGCATTCAACGGTTTGACGTCTGTCACCACTAATTTTCCTAGACTTTTTGATATCTCTGCTTTCAATTTGTTAGCTATCTCCTTCTGCTTGTCGTCATGATAGAATATCACGGATCTGTATTGCGTGCCTACATCGGAACCTTGGCGGTTCAACAAAGTGGGATTATGCGCCTGCCAGAATATGGCCAGAATCTGCTGGTAACTGATTTCTTTTGGGTCGAATGTTATCTGGACGACCTCGGCGTGCTTTGTGTCTCCGCTACATACCTCCTCATATGTGGGATTCGGCTTGTCTCCGCCTGCATAACCTGATACGACTGACTTGATTCCAGGCAGACGCTGGAATACAGCTTCGATGCACCAGAAACAGCCTCCGCCAAAAGTCGCTTTTTCAAGTCCCCTTTCCATTATCTTAAATTAATTTGGAAGATTAAATGCGGTGCAAATACAAGTTTTACTAATTAAACCAGCATATCGAATAATAATTATGGAAAAAGGTTTTGTAGGTCTTGTTTTTATAATTCTAATTGCGGGCTGCGTTCAATATAGCAATCAAGATAACCAAACAATTGCTGATAATCAGTCGAATGAAACAATAATAAAAAACATACTACCAGAACAAACTAATAAAACACAGGAAAAATTAGAAAGTGATGCTATTGATGCGTATCCTATTAACTGCTATCCACAATTGGGATTTGATAATTACAGAACCGAACAAGCATTTGTAATAAATCCAAAAAATAACTCAGAGATGTACATTAGCGTAGAGTACAAGGGTTTGTACAAAAGTGTAGATAAAGGAAAGACATGGACATTTTCCGGGAAAGGCATTAAAGCAACGCCCCGAAGTGATGATCCATCAAAACCTTGCTACGAGCTTCACTTTTCTATATATATTGATCCTTCAAATCCGCAAAGAATTCTATTTCCAGGCGGTGGGGCGCCAAGTAAAGTGGGGATGGGTGTGGGAGGACTTGCCGAAAGCTTCGATAGTGGCAAAACATGGCACCAGCTGTTTACAAGCGAAATGAGTGCTTATACGGAGAATGCCATTACAGACCCACGTGATGCTAAAATAATCTATGTAACAACAGCAGCCCTTCCACAAGGAATCTCAGGACCTGATCAAGGCAGATTTTTTGTGACAAAAGGTATTGTATATAAAACAATTGACGGAGGTAAAATATGGGAAGAACTTCCAACAGGAATATACGAACATTTGAGAGTCACAGGTATTTTCATAGACTCTAAAAATCCTGACCACTTGCTAGTTGCCACATTTGGACTGCCTCCAGGTTCCAATGTTAATAAGAGCGCTACATCTGAGCAATGGGGATTTCTAGAAACAAAAGATGCTGGAAAAACTTGGACAAAGTTTAGTCCTACAATTGGAATAGGTATAAGATATGTTGATGTCTCGCCGACAAATTTGGATCACTATTTTATGCTAGCGAGCAAAGACAACATTGACAAAGTATTTTACTCAGTGGACGGCAAAAACTTGAACGAGCTTAATTCCATGGTTAACTTTGCGCGATACGATCCTCACGATAAAACAGGCATGAGGCTAATTGGATTGAATTTATATGCCCAACCCGACGACATTTTTGAAAGCATCGACGGTGGCAAGACATGGAACCCAGTAGGAAAGCTCCCGAATGGCGTCACTAACACCAATAGGGTATCGAATATTGTTTTTGATCCAATAGACGAAAATGTCATATACCTAAATTCTGATATGGCGCGTGTATGGAAATCGGCCGATAAAGGCAAAACATGGGAACTCTTGCTTTCGATAGAAAAATTATCTTGATGACTCTATACTTAGACTTTATTTAAAAGCTTTTGTTTGAATATTAATGTTGGTTGTATGGAACTGAAAGATGTAATAAAAGAACTGAAAAAACTGAAAGCGAAAAAAGTTTTCATACAGTTCCCGTTAGGGCTGAAGAACAGTAAGATACAGGAAATATCAAGAACTTTGGATAAGGAAGGTATGACTGCTGTCCTTTGCATGGAAGCGACGTACGGCGCATGCGACATCCGGGATACTGAAGCAAAAAGGCTGGAATGCGATGCCATACTCCATATAGGACATGTCGATTTTGGCGTCAAGCCTGAAGTTCCTGTAGTTTACTGGCCTTACTTCATTGATTCGGATCCTGTGCCTATTCTTGAGAAAGAATTTGATAAACTGAAGACTTACAAGAAGATCGGTTTAGTGGGGTCATTGCAATACATGGATAAGATACCCGAGATTAAAAAATATCTTGAAAAGAAGGGAAAGAAAGTTTTCGTGGCAGGAGTTGAAGGTGTGAAATATCCCGGACAGATATTAGGATGCAGGCTGAAATCTGGCAAAGTGATAGAAGACAAGGTCGACATGTTTCTCTGTGTATCTGCTGCCAAATTCTATGGATTAGGTTTAATTTTGAATACCGACAAGCCGATGCTTACACTTGATGTTGAAAGGAGAGAAATTACAAACATTGATTACGAAAAGAAAAGGATACAGAAGATAATAGCATGGAACAAATCCGCTTTCAAGGATGCGAGAAGAGTTGGTATTTTGGTATCGTTCAAAAAAGGACAGTTGGTGCTGCCGTATTCGATTAAAAATTATTTAGAGAAAAAGTTGAAGAAAGAAGTTTACATACTTGCGGGAGATGAGATAACACAAGAAAAGATAATGGGGTTGAAGTTAGATTTCATTGTGAATACGATGTGCCCTCGTGTCGGGACAGATGACACAGATAGATTTGAAATTCCTATGCTAAATTTCGACCAGATCGTTAAAGTTAAATAAGTTAAAGGGGAATACAAATTATGAAAGAATCTTATAAAAATGTATTAGAATACGTGACAAAATTAGGCGGTTATGCCCAACGGTTTTATAGTCGAGCAAGGTCCTTAAGTGCAGACGCAAGATTATTTTTAGGTCGATATGGCTCTTCGCATGGAGATGCTGCTTATGGCAGTTCTAACATTCCAGCAAATGGCGGGTACGATCCCAATCGTGATTATGAGAGATTGAAAAGAAGAAGTGCAATCATTCCTGAACTTGCTTAAACACAAACCCTCGTTCCGATATCCCACCTTACCGCCAGATTTAATCGGTGATGTCACATCTATCAAATATGTGGCCTATTTTAACCTGACTTTGTAAATCTTACTTTTTTTCCCTCTTTTGTTTTCTCCACCAGTGACCTTTCTATGAGGGGACTAATTTGTTGATACAGCCATGTCCGACTTATATCTAACATATTAGCCAGTTTATCTGTACCTAAACCTTGTGGGTTTTTTTCTAAAATAGATAAAATCACTCGTTGTCTAGCTGTTAGACCTTCTACCATTGTTACTTCATCTGCTTTCTCTCGTGTAGGCTGTTGTGGTGCATGCTCCATTAAACTCACAACAGCTAATCTAAGACCGAGTTTGTAAAAATCAAATTTATGTTGTGTTGCGAGAACTCTGTTTGCGCCTATTCCATACCGGTAAAATACTTCGCTAGGCAATCTTTCTCCCAATTGATCAAGCTGTTGCATTAAAAGCGAACCTAGATAAGTAGAAGCTACCTCATCCTTTAGTGGAACATGTAATTCTGGTGATCCTTGTGGAGAAATTGTAGCAATATATACAACTCTTTGTGGGG
>CAZYBR010000008.1:0-23040 GCA_964645905.1 uncultured archaeon | reverse complement strand
ACGCAAGCAGAAGCATACCGATACAGCATACGGTATGCTTCAATCGGAAAATGCGCTCGTTATCAACCGATAGGACATTGGCTTCTCACAGCCCTTTGTCAGTGCGTAAATGAAAAGCGCTGGCGGAAAACGGGTTGGAAACGGCCGAAGACACGGGTTCAAATCCCGTTGGGAGCAAATAAAACAAAGTGTAATTTAGCCAATCGGGTATAAGCTAACGAAAAGGGCTTGATTGCACTATGGACATCCATAATTCTAAAAAGAAGATGGAAAGCATCCCTAACGTGCTGGCGAACACGTTGCCGGAAAACAGGGATCTTATTCTGAAATTCAAAAGCAGGCTGTTAGCAGACAACATCTCTTCTGGCCGCATTCTGAAGTACATCTACACGCTGAGAGAGCTTTCGGCTATGTTAAACAAATCATTCGTCCAAAGCACCAAAGACGACATGATAGAGCTTGTCGGCAAGATCAATGCATCAAGCTACGCCCAAAACACCAAATGCGACTTCAAGAAGATTCTAAAACGATTCTACAAATGGATCAACGGAGACGAAATCTCACCAGAAACAACGCGCTGGATAAAGACTGGCAGAGATAAAGAGCAAACCCTTAAACCAGAAGAAATTCTCACACCGGACGAAATAAAAGCTATAGCGAACAACATGTCCAATCAGATGCTCAAATCACTTGTTCTTACGTTATTTGCGAGCGGTGCAAGAATAGGAGAAATATTGCCAGCCAAAATAAAACAGTTCGCATTCGACGACAAGGGCATAATCTTCAACATAGTCGAAGGCAAAACAGGAGCAAGACGTGTTAGAATTGACGCTCCTTTCTACAACTACTACATAAACGAGTTGTTGGTCTGGCTTCAGTCACACCCAGACAAAAACAACCCTGAAGCATACATTTGGCAAGGCTACAAAGGAAATTTCGTTGTCTACAAAACAGTAAGGGAAAACCTATTCTTAGCGGCCAAGAAGGCTGGCATAACAAAACCAATCAATCCCCATGCCTTCCGTCACGCATCAGCGACATTCGACTCAAGCCTTCCAGCAGAGGTAAAGAAAGCAAAATATGGCTGGAAAACTATGGACATGATCAATGTTTACACGTCCTTGTCAGGCAAACAGATCGACGAAGAAATCTTAAGGTTCAGAGGCGTTGACATCAATGACAAAGATGAAATGGGCAGGATAATATCCAAACCGTGCAAAAAATGCGGTCATAACAACCAATTGTCAGAGCATTTGTGCACGAAATGCAATTATCCGTTGGATTACGAGGGTTCTGTTAAGGTGGATGAGATAGACAGGGTAAAAACTGAAGCGGTTTACAGGTTCATTAAACGGCAGGTAGACAAGGATCCAGAAAATGAAAAAGACTGGCTGGATATTTTGGACGAATTGAAAATCAGAGACGTTTGGGATAAGCAAGTGTAAATAATGAAAAGTTTAAAATAATTGGACCTAGAAGAAACATTAACAACCTGAATCAAATATCTTAATCTGAAGAACTTTCTTTAAGTATTCACCGAGTTTAGAAACCACTTTTCGTTTAGTGGTTGAAATTATGTTAAGATAATATACCACTGATCTTATATGATTATTTCTATCGACCAATGTACGATTGGCCAAAGCGACTATCAAACCACCAATTACACCAATCATTAATTGTCTAACTATCAGTGCATGTTTGTTTTGGGCTCTTAAGTACGCCACGATTATGCCCGTATCTTTGCCTACAATACTATAGAATATCGATGGTCTGTCCACCCTCTGTCCCAAATACGTTGATGTGTTATATTTATACAGAACTTGATTGCTAACCTCGTTCTTGATCGGACTCGTTACACAGAAGTTACATTCGGACGAAAATGAATTGAGATGCAGACCCAAGGACATGTCTGTTTTGGTATGACCATTATAACCTCTTAATTCTATTCTGACTGATCCATATGGGTCCATTTTTGGCATCCAAAAATACGTTTCTATTGTGTAGTAATGATTTTTATCGATGTTCACATACGGATGAATCACAGTACTGATATTATCATCGATTTTATTGGAGACGTTTCTGATTAAAATGTTATCGGTACCACCGTACATAGTTATATTGTGCCACAGTGTTTGTTTAGGCAAATCGAAACTGGTATAAGATGTTGTGTCCTCTACTAATCTGTCGGTAGATATGCGTAAGATTTGGTTTAGTACTGTATAGCTATCCCCATAGAAAATATTAGACTGAAAATCATAGACTGTAACGTTATCTAATTTTTGGATGTATGTATCAGCTTCTATGTTTTTCCATTCACTGAAAAATTCTAGTGAAAAAGTATAGACGAAAATAAGTACGGCTACAATCAACAAAGACGATAAAAACCCTAAAGAACGTTTTCGGTACCAACACCACATAGAAAAGAATAACAGCAGGAAAGATATGATCAGTATCGAAGTTACGTGTATGTTGCCATAAAGGAATGTGTTTATTATTGTTATGATGCCTATAAGCATGACAAACAAACAAAGGATGTCTACGGATCTTGCATTTTTATCTAAGAATTTAATCATATTATTTTTCATCCAATCATCCGAGTAACGTGAGAATAATAAATTTACCTATTAAACTGAACTTAAATATAGCAGCCCTGAGTGTGCGGGCAAAAACTTCGTTTTTATCCTTTAGACCGTGTTAGATAATCGTATGGTAGAGGATATCTGGGTAGGTGTGATAGGCGGCGGTTTGGCCACCCTCATAGTCCAAAATGTATTATACAGAACTGTTTGGGACAAGGAGATTAGAGAACAAATATATTTTCCTCTATTAGATGAACTACATAGAGTTAGAGATCAGGTAAATAATTTTTTTCTGTACATAGAGACCGGTACATGGAACAACATACGAAATCTATCTTGGCATTATAGAATACCTACCAGTCTAAGAGATGAACTATCGAACTTCTATGCAGCAGATTTGCACAATTTTACGGTTTTTTGTAGAGCCTCCAATGATAAAATTAATAATTTCATCAAAGAAGATTTGATGAAAAGAAAGAAGGATAAAAGCACAACTGGCGGAAATCGTATCACGGACACAGAAGAAAACCGTGGATATGATGTTAATAATTATCCACCATTCGACAATATTATCCGATTAAGTAGTTTCATAATTAGAAAGGTTTCTGGAACCTATTACGGTAATGCCGACGCCCCTTATAATATCAACATATCTAATGCTGACTTCCAAAAACTAAAAAAACACTTTGATTTGAAAGAGGATAACATCGAATCCTATGTAGACTATGTTTTAAAAGAATTAGAAAATGAGTACCTAATCAAATCGAGAGAGCAAAATATGAAAAATACAACTGATTCAATTGATAAGTTGATAGACAAAATTGCATCTAAAACGAATTTTTGGGAACACAAAATTAATAAGATAAAAGAAAGATTAACTGCTTTTAGAATTAAATTTCATCTAAATAGATGGTAAAGTATCGACCTTACGGTAAAACGATGTTTTAAGGTTTTCCAAACACATCATCGTGGACCCAATCAACACCATCTTCTATAGCTTTAGATATATCTTTCAGATTTTTTAGGTACCAATTAATTTGATTGTAAGGAGAAATATCTTTTACTTCGGGAATCACCCATTTTTGTATTAATTTTTCAATATCGTTATGGTCTGTTTGAATGAAGTGGTGTGGAAATCCAATCCAATTGCTCCTGTTTGATATAACTTGGCAATATTCTGAAACAAGTTGTGGATATTTCTGTTTTATTAGTTTGAGTGCTCCGAGAAGATCCATCGATGATCTTACATTTATATCATCAAGGATATTGAAGATTTCTTCCAGATAATTTTCTAATTTAGTTTTTTCTGATGTATCCTCGGATAATAATTTTCTTTGGTATAAATCTCTGACTAATTCTAAATTTCCATGTAATTTTACCGATCTATCTTTGATAACCCACCACCATTTTTCTTGACCATTTTCTAATGGTTTTGGCGATGTCGCTCCTGCTGATCTTATTTCTTTGAAAATATCAATCATGGTTCTCGCAAGGCCTGTAGATAAAAATAATATTCTAAGGTAATCATTGGATTCACTACCAATCAAAAAGTCATGTAATTTTTTCTTCCCCCAAAATTCTACGTTAGTAGTTTTATCTTTTTCTTTTTCAAATGCTATAACCGGATTTTCAACATGAACATAAATTTTTTTATCCGCATCAGAATCTGAAAGTTTTTTTAGTTGTGTTATATCAGATTTAGCCGGTTTTATTTTAACTTGAATATGGATTTTTTCTTCTAATTTTTCACACTTCATGTCAACCCCATTTTCGTGTCTTCTGTCAGTTTTATGATAATTAGTTACTTTATATCCGAGTTTTTCAAAGGCTTCTTGTAAACAATCCTGAACAGTTTCCTCAGCGTCGCCTTTCCAAATATCTACGAAATTCATAATGTATTACACACCGTTATTAATTTTAAGCATCGTTGACAATTAAAAGCATGCACAACCTGGAGAAAACCATTCTATACCTCATAGGGACTGGAAAGAACAACGTAAAGATTTTGAGAAGTGAATTTATCGAATCGGAGTGGGCTGAAATCGAAACAACCTTAAAAGTTCTCGAAAAAAGAAAACTGTTATCTGTATATAACGATCAATTTAGATTAACCACGCTGGGGTTATTATCGGCGTCAGAATTTGGTTTATGGAAAAACTGTAAAATAACACACAAAAAAACAGATAAAAAACCGTATTGTGTATATAGAAACAATCTCAAACGTGATATAATATTTCTGCCGTTTCTGAGTTTTGATACACGAGAAAACATAAATTATGATAATAATAATCATATAATCTATGAAACGGAGATTTTCGCAGAAAATTTGGACATAAAAACTCTGCAGGTAATTGAAAATTCTTTATTTGGATCATATTTCGGAAATATGGGGGCATTCTGGATAATAAAAAATACAAATAAATTTTGTGGTTTCGAAGTAAAAAGTATGATGAAAGCATTGAATGAAATCAAAACATCTAATTGTCAAATGGTAATGGCATTTTCTGCGAGAGATTGTATTACCATAATTCGGGGTGAAATTAAAAAAAATATCATCGAAAAATTTCATATAAAATTCTACCTTAGTAATTGCGGCGAAACCCCTTATGCAGATGTATTAGATGGTCTTGAAACGAAATTAAAATTATTTCTGAATTTTTTAGACATCGATGTTATTCCACGTGGAAAGGAATGTACAATTAAACCCTATAAATTAGCTATAAACGAGAAAGATTTTCATAGACCGTTTGTACCAAAGTTATTAGAAAAAATATTCTTTGATGGAAATTTATCAAAAATTAAATATAATCTACCGTTGGTTGTGGCCATTAATCCAGAAAACATCAGTTATTATCCTAAACTTAAAAAAATATCACCATGGTTTGTAGATTGCTGTGGAGGGTTCAGTGATCAAGACTTCAGGAAAAAATCCAAATTCATGCTATGGTACACAGAGTCGTACGACTTTCCCGAAGTGGTTATTTTATCAATAATGTTGCATCCTTTCTACAAATCTAAATTGGTATCAGAATGACATTTATGGTGTTCTCTTTGTCTCTGGGCTCTAATTAAACTGTCTATCTAACCCTCTTGCCTTCTCCAACACCTCTATACCCAAGTTTGTTATTCCATACACTCTGCTCTTTCTTACTTCGGGCGTAAGAGATTCGACTAATCCCAGGTTAACCAATTCTCTTAGCGTTCTGCTTATATGTGACATTTTTATGTCAAGCTCTTTTGAGAGCTGTGTAGGCATTCTGGGCGTTTCGGCCAACTTTGAAAGAACCTTTATCCTGTAAGAACTTGCATGGACTTTACCAGCTAATTCCCACTTATTTACCATATTAAATTGTTCTAGAAGCTAAAAGAGTTCGTTAGTTCCCAGTTATTTACCATTTATATACCCAACATGGAAAGTAATTCTATGGGAAAAACTTCAAAATTTAAAGATCCAAAATATGGAATATTTCTATATCCAGAGGAAAAGATTGGCGTCAAGAGTATATTGCGTGGGATATGGATAGTCATCACTGTTCTAGGTTCTGTAGGTCATCTGATAAAAGGCGGTGGTGGCTGGGCCTATTTTGTCTTTAACTTCCTTTCTGGTATTATTTGGATCCCTTTGGTAAATTTAAAAATAAAGGAAAAGACAGGCCATGAACTGTCCTCTGGTTTGAGGTTTGTAATTATGATCCTTATGCTCTCTGTTCTTGGGATAGTGGGTATGTTTTCGACTCTTGGCAGTGATCAGGGAACAACCACCTTGATTACAAAATCCTTGGATGATATGCTCCCTGTCAGAAGTGACATCGCAACCGAATTTACAATCGGAAAAATAAAAGATGTTAATTTAACTGCTGCCGGATTTGAATCCGGAAAAAAATTATCCGCTACAAAACGAGAAAACACCATGGGAGTTATAGTCGTTGAATATGCTATATACAAATTTTCTACGATAGACTACGCCAAGTCATATTATGACAGTATCGTAGATAAAACGAAGGAAACGGGAGGCTACAAAGAGATCAGCATTTACCATTGTTTTGCCTATAGAAAAGATTACGGCCTTCAAGCCAATTTTGGTGAAAGTATTTGCCAGAGAAATAACATAGTTTACTCCGCTTACATAACTTCTCAATACACATTAGAATCTGTAGACGACCACCTAAGAGATGCAACAAAACTTCTTGGTAGTAAGGTAGGATAAATTAAAAGATTATTCTGCCAGCAATTTCTTTATCTCTTCTTTGGACGGTTTATTCTTCCCGAGGTATTTGATAACTTTTTGCCTTACTTTGTTTCCATCTCTGATGGATTTTACAAGAAAATAATATACTCTACCGTCGTACTCCTTTTTTCGTACAAATGACATCGCAATCAATTAAACATAGGCATTACGATAATTAAAACCTTTTACATTTTTCAGAACGGTGTGGCAACCCATATTTCCAGAATAATTTTCCGTGAATCTGGGGAGAAAATCACGATTAAGTTTATATTTCAGTAGTGCCTATAGATTATGTGGTGCCTATGGAAGAGAAAATCATTTCATCAATAGATGATTGTTTCAGGGAAATGAAAGATTTCGTGAAGATGGTTGTGAAAGGCTACTCTAACGCCCTTGTTTTGTTGTCAGATGGAGGCTTGGGAAAAAGTTATCAAGTCCTAAGAACGTTGGAAGAAGAAGGGCTAAAGGAAGGGGAAGATTACAAGTACATTTGCGCATTCAGCACTCCGTTAGAGCTTTACCACATGCTATACGAGAACAAGAATAGGTTAATTGTCTTTGATGATGTGGAAGGACTGCTTGAAAATAGAAAAGCGATTTCATTGTTGAAGGCAGCCCTCTGGAGTAGCACCGAGAAGAGAGTTGTCCATTACCATTCTACAAGTGAGAGCTTGCAAGCACCGAAGGAGTTCAAATTTGATGGAAAAGTAATAATTTGCCTGAATGATCTGACTAATTGTAAAGTGGTTAATGCCTTAATTTCCAGATGCTTGGTCTATCGGTTTGACCTGTCTTACCAGCAGAAAATAGGAATAATGGAGGAAATAGCAACGAGAGAAGGGATACACCAAGACGTTATTGAATTTATCAAGGTTAGCAGTAGTCTGGCCACGAAGAATCTGAATTTTCGGACGCTGATCCACCTTTGGAACGCCTACAGGTATGACATAAACAACGACAACACTGGAAGCTGGAAGACTTTGGGTAAGGCATTGTTACAGAGCGATGGCACACTGTCACTGGTCTGGGAACTTTCAAAGTCGAATAGAAAGGTTGAAGAGCAGGCTAGGGAGTTCATGTCAAATTCTGGAATGTCTCGTCGGAGCTATTTTCGTTACCGGAAAAGATTGGATTAGTGTCAAAATGACACCCTCTCCCCCTTTACACTTTATGAGTGTCCCTCACGATTCTAACGACATATTCGACGCAAAAGAAACAACTCTGGGACTAATTTTCAAAAAAATATGAAATTACCGTAAAGGTGTAAAGCCTTTTCTTTACAGCATACTTTTAATTTCAGTAAGCACAATAATTAATTATGAAAGAACTGAATGAGCTTTTCAACTGGGAGAAGTCAGAAAGGAGGAGTGAGCCTGTAAAATTCAATATCCTACCTACAGGAACTGCGTCACAGTTAGCGCAGAATTATCAAAGATTCAGAAAGCATATAGACTTGGATGAGGATTGCTGGATTCAACTGAACGGATTGAAATACGAAATGGGGTGTAAAACGCTCTCCCAGACAATACGCCTATTAATCAGGCGTGAGAGAGAACGGCAAAAGAATTAGTCGAAAAATCACAATTGTAGTTTTTCAAAAAGAATCAAATTAAAAAATCTACCGCCATTAGTTTTCATTCGCATTGGTGCTAACAAAGAACAAGGCTGTTTTACTTCTCCAGAAACATATTCGTGATATTTGGTCAGTCCTTGATAATAAGTTTTAATCATACCATGTTTTCTATACTCTTCCAATCTTTTGGATAATGTACATCTCGATATTGCCTTGTAGTTAAAGTCGTTAAATAGTATACAAATCGGAGCCTTGTTGCCAAAGTCGTTAAATAGTGTACAGATCGAGTCATTACACAATCTAAACAGTCCAGACCTCGCACCTTTTGGTACTTTAACCACAAAGCCCATCGGTACAGTTCTACCTAAGGCCAATTTACTATCTTCTTCGATATGCGATGTTCTAAGTTTTCCGTTATGTTTCACAATTGAAGCAAAGATAATATTATCTGTCTCTGCAACGTCATGCATTTGTTTCCTATCTAGTCCAAAGACTCCCGATTTTCGAGATCCCATACTATTGGGTTGTTAACCCGATGATATATTGTTAATGCCAGCAAAAATAACAACTTCAATCTGTATAGAAAAGAAATTTTTAGCAGAGATTGACAAGCAGCGCGGCTTGGTTCCTCGTTCTCGGTTCATCATAAATGAGCTGGAGAAAAACATTAGTGACCAGTCTGCAATTAGGATGAAAAACACTGGTTCCGAAATGGAATCGGAGAAACACAGAACTCGGGAAATTCTAAAGAGGCCTGAACGATGACAGATTTCGAAACCAAGTTAAGGTTGTTTTTGGCCTTGGACATTTCAAAAGAAAAAAGGGGGATCAGCGTCGCGAACGCTAACCAGACAAAGGAGGAAAACTCCAATGTCTAAGCTAAGTTCTAAGTTGCCGATTGATAAACCCGATACCTTTGAACTGATTGTGTTGGAGGGACTAAAACAATTTCTGCCAATGTACCTTGTCAGACGCGGGCGTGTATTAGTTTCATGGCGAATTCTACGTTCTTTCGCTTCTGGTTTCGCCATGGATAGCGCGACCGCCAACAATATTGGAAAAGCATGGATCGGGCGCGGTTTAGTAGAAAGGTGCGGTCATATTGGATTCTATGTAGCGGTCACGACGTCGGACAAAAAACCAATGGAGATGAAAAAATGACAAGCATTCCGAAGCAACTACAGAATCCGGATTTCCGTTTCGTACTGATTCCTCGGGGAGAAAAGATACCGAGCGGAAAGGCTGCTCTCAAATGGTCTACAACAGGCAATTACAGATATGATGATCCTCGGTTCATAAAACACATTGAAGATGGTGGAAATTACGGGGCTGTTGGGGGGTTTGGCGACCTGGTAATACTTGATTCCGATACACCAGAACTTGACAAAGCACTTTCAATTTTACCGGATACATTTACGGTTAGAAGCGGTTCTTGGAGCGAAGAAAATCCATGGAAACATCACCGATATTTCATTGTTAAAGGCTTCGGGAAGAAGATCCCATTACCGAAGGATGGAGGAAAAGAATCGTGGGGAGATATTCAAGCGCAGGGAGCTCAATGTGTTGCGCCAGGATCGATTCATCCAAATGGAAAACCATATACGATAGAAAAGGACATCCCAATTGCGGAGATTTCTAAGGAACAGCTATTGGATGTCATTGCACCGTTCAGGATACAACCGGATTGGACAAAAAGTCTTGAAAAGAAACGAAAAGGCTTCGATACTCCGGACATTCCAATCGGGAATATTATCGATCTTTCAAAGTTCAATAAACGTGGAAATGAATATCAAGGCGAGCATCCTGTCCATGGCTCGACTGGGGGTTCCAACTTTTGCGTAAACATTGACAAAGAGGTATGGCATTGTTTCCGCTGCGATTCCGGTGGTGACGCTCTACAATTCATTGGGGTTAAGGAAGGTATCCGACCGTGTAGCGATCCGACATTGTACGGCGAGGATTTTAAAACGGTTCTGAAAATTGCTGAAGAAAAATATATAAACAAATTATGTAAGGAACAGAAAATTGAAGAGGTTTCAGAAGAGTGTCTAGCGATCTTGAAAAAACCCAGACTATTCACAGAAATAACCGAAGTCGAACTTGGAAAGAAAATCGTAGGTGAGTTAGAAAACAGAAAAGCCATATTTCTGATCGCTTGTGGCATATTTGTCGAGGATAACCAGATTGCTTCATACAACTTATGTGTAAACAGTGAATCCGGAGCCGGAAAGGATTATGTTGTCAAGAATGTCTTATCGATATTTCCAAAGGAAAAGGTGGAAACCAGAACGAGAATCAGTCCAACGGTATTCACATACTGGCACAATTCAAAAGATGAGCCTGATTGGAACTGGGATGGCAAGGTTTGCTATCTGGGAGATGTTTCAAATTCAGTCTTGAACAGTGACGTATTCAAGGTAATGGTGAGCGAGGGCAGCCATTCAACAATCGTTATAGAGCATAAGGCAAAAGATATAGATATCCAAGGCAAGCCTGTGATGATAATTACGACAGCAGGCGCGGATCCGAAGAATGAGATGCTTCGCCGCTTTCCAATACTGACTTTGGATGAGAGTAAGGAACAAACAGAAGCTATCATGAAGAGGCAGGCCGTGGAGGCAGCGATCGGAGAGAGGCCTGATTCACAGTACTCCGACATTGTTAGGAAGGCATTGTCTTGCCTCAAGCCTGTTAAGGTCAAGATACCATTTAGTGAAATCATAGTCAGCAAATATCCAAAAAACCATGTTATCATGAGAACTCATTTCTACAGGCTATTGGATTTCATTAAGGCCTCCGCTGCCCTCCATCAGTATCAGCGCAGAACAGATTTGGATAACTATCTCATAGCCGAGCCACAGGATTACGATAACGCCATAGTTGCATTAAAGCAAATAACACAAAACGCCCTAATGATACCGCTGACACGAAAACAGACCAAATTCTTGGATTTATGCAAGGAATTGAGCAAAGAAATGGAATGGTTCCCAGCTTCTGAATTGATTGCTCGATGCAAGTTCCTTTCACAACCCACAGTATACAGGTATCTTGACACCCTTTCCGAGCATTTCTTTGAAGTTTCTAGCCGTGATGACGAAAGAAGCAGGAAACCAATCAAAATTTACTCTTTGAACAAAATCACCAAGATTGACATACCAACGGCAGAAGAATGCGGGATTTTTGAGTAATGGTTTTTTCAACAGAGTTAAGTGTGATAAATCCGATAAATATGATAATTGATAGTAAAGCCGAGAACATTTCTTATAATTCTCACGCTTCTCATGACAAAACACAGACAACATTGACTACAAAAAACGATATTCTCCCACTTTTCTCTAACACCGAATCCAAGTCTTATGCGTCACTCGGGAAAGAAGTCCTGAAAAACTTTGGTCAGGATGCATTTATCGAGTTTGGTAATAATCTCAAAAGATTACTCGAAGACGGCAGTATAATTGAAATTCATCCCAATGAATATGTGAGATCGGGATGATAAAATCATATTACATCTTTCAGTTGATCGATTGACACTACCTTTATCCCTTTGTAGTCTTTGAACGGTATGTTGTCACGCAATAATATTAATCCCTCGATATCTGTGCCCGACCAGTTTTCTTTGCCAAATTCATTGGGGTTATTTCTAACAAATTCAATTTTGTCTGGAAGGCTGACCACTTTTCTTGGAACATTATTGGTGTATTTTTTACCTTCGACAATTCCTTTTACATCACGTTCTATGTTTTTCTGGATGTTTTCCTCTTCAAAAAGGCTTTTGAATCCCCACCATTTGCATTCTGCAACAAACACCTTGCCAGTCTTAATAGAAATTACATCTATCTCTAACTTGTTTTTCTTCTCGTATCTGAATGCTTCATATCCTTTGCTTTTGAATTCAGTCATCGCTACATTGGCTTCAAAATCTTTTGACAACTTCTCGTTCAATGCCTTGAATTTAGATTCACATAATATAGGGTACATTACGAGTTGCAAAAAGAATGTTGTCACGGGGCTCAAGAGTATTTTATGATCACTTAATTCAATAAAAACAGGGAACACATTAGGGTTATTTTCGCCAAATACACATATTTTGTAAATCTCGTTTGCCTGAGTCCTATTGTATTTAGTAATTCTGGAAAGCATTTCTGATTTTGAAGTTAATGTGCATAGACCACTGCCTCGCGGAAACATACCATTTATGTCTGTCATGAATCCATATTTTATGTCAATGTTTCTCATATAACGAAAGTCAAATACGTCTACAAATATTCTATTCTTAAGGAGTATGTTATATATTCCAATAATAAAATCGAAATGATCTTTAACAAAATCGTCTGTGAATATGTGTCGAGAAAATGATCCTTTTTTGACCTTATCATATTCTGATTTGTTTTTGTTGTAGATTTCCTCTGCTTTTTCACTTGGGAGGAAATTATATTTTTTGAAAGTATCAAAAAGTTCCACACCTCTTGCGTTATAAATAATAACGAAATTGGAGAGCGACTCTTCAAATGTCAATGAGCCAATGTCGTTGAAATAGCCTTTTTTATCCATAAAAAGTCCATAGTTTTGCTGGATTCTCAATTCGTCTTCTCGCATACGAATAAATTTTGTGAAATTCTTCACAAGATTCTTCGATTCTCCCACTTCAATTTTTTTCACTCCGCAATCGGATATTGCTACTTTTTTCAAGAGAAGGTTGAGTGCGAGGAATTTATACGGGTCAAAAAGAGGTTTGTCCAGCCATTGAAACATCATCTCTTCTCGTATACCGCACAAGTGAACAAGAAGACGGTCTTTTGAGTGATCTTTAATTATTTGTTCGAATGCGGTCTCAAACGGTTGACATCTTTTTCGAGCCAATTTAAGGGAATCTTCTTTACTGAGGATTTTTAACCCATCACAATTCTCACATTGTGTTTTATCACAGACGAGCCATAAATTCCCTCCGCATTTATCACAAATAATAAGTGCCACCTCTGAATAAGCAACAATTCGATTCCTACCGGTTGGTCATATATCATAGGTATCAATCTAGATTTAAAACGTGAACTTAACACCACTTCGTGTGACGTCAAGCAGTACGTCAAAATCGACATTAATAAACACGAACGGTATTGAACTCTTCTTTAAGTCTTTCTTTAAGACTTGACTCTATTTCTTTTGAGTATACCGATTCAAAGCGGGATAAGAATTCCTTTGTTTCATCAGCACTATAATTTTGATCGTTATCCAAGAACCCCTCTACTATCTTGTTTACTTGCTGCGTGGTAAATAGGTCAAATTTTTCCAACATTTCGGCTTTCACTTCGGAATCATTGAAAGAATGACTATTTGAAAAAGCCTCGATTATACAATCCTTTAATTTTTCTTTGAACTCAGATTCAGCTTTGATAATATCAATGATTTTTCTGCAAGCCCCTTCTACATCATTGATATTAAATTTGAACGCTTGGACACCCTCGATAAAACCATGCGGAGAAACACCAACTTTCAGGGGTATGATGAATTTTTTAACTATCACAGCCATGCCAGTTTCTTGGTCAGTCCAATTAGAATTGCGAAAGTTGATTGTTAACAAAGGCATAAAAATATCACAGTTTCTTAGGTTGTTTATGATTTCTTCTTCAAAAATTTTCGTTGCAGGACGAATATCCTCATGTGCTAGAAACACTTCAAGCCCATAGTTTTCCAGCACACTTTTGATATTACCGGCTAAAAACTTGTCATCATCCTGATAACTCACGAATACCTTAAGCATATCCAAAAGATGATAACCGAGATATAAAAATAGAGCCACAGTGGGTTGTTAAATGATGGCGAGACGAACGTAATGCGGCTAACGGCACTTTGTTCCCATAAGCGTTATAAATCTCCATAGCCGTTATTTCTGTTATGTCCGACATGGAGAACGGCATACAAATACCGTGGGATAGCTACACGGAAGAGGAAATTCATACGATTGTCTCCATGTTGTATCTCAATTTGGGATACAGTGTCGAGACCTTGCACAAATCCGACAGGGCAAACGAAAAGGGCGCGGACGTGGTTGTCCGAAAAGGCGACGAGAGTATAGCCATCGCCGTTAAACTCAAACCTGATAAGAACGATAGACCCCAGCTTTTGGATTTGGCAAGGCGGGAAGAAACAAGAAAGGTTTACATTTACATTCAAACCCCCACAAGCAGCTTCTTCGATAACATGAAATTGGATGCGGCGAATGTCGAGTTTTGGAACGCGAAGAAATTGAACGATTTCTTCTTGGATAGCGACCTTCGTTTTTCGGCAATTCTGATTTTCGACAAGCACGATTTGACTCGCCACCTCGAAATGGTGAGATTTTTCCTTTCTAAATTGTGGTTTAGCTCGAAAAATTTGAAAAAGAAGAAAGTAAAACCTCTTGATAAAAATTCTTTCTTTGTCCTTTGGCGGCTCAAAGACATGGCCGTAACATTGCACAATATAAATCAAATTAACAGACATCTATTTGAGGAGCCGTTGTTTTTCAAAGACAAAAATCTTGACAAGCATTTTTTGAGAACATTCCTCGATTACTTGGGCTTCCTTGAATCCAAATCTTTTCATCTCTTCCAGCTTCTTGCAGAATTCTATACAATGAATCCAGACATTGTCACAAATTCCGTAATAGAGCAGGCGAACAGGAGCCATTGGCTTTGGATAGGTTCTTACAGGCCATTGAACAACATCGATAATCTCGAAGAAGCATTGGAACAGGCTATCAAGGATACCGATTTACTGAAGCGTTTAGACAAGGATTATCCAGACCTTGAGACGAACCCAGAAATAAAGAGAATCAGGGAAGAATCGGTCCGTTCGAATGATGTATGGAAGGCTATGGAGGCGGAAATTGGTCAGCTTATGCTTTTCGGTGATGGCGTTGAGTCATTCATCGACGACATCGTGGCGGAATATTTTAAGGACTACGATAAACTGAATTTGTTAGAACAATTTAGCGGCGAAGGACAATGAGAAAAACGCATCATTATAATTTTACCTTTGTTTTCAGTAGCACTATTCCTCCGTTAATGTATAAGTTTGCTAAGCTGTCTGGATTTCTACAAAATAAAAAAATAAAATCCGTTTATGGAATAAACCAAATAGATTTTCAATTATCTCACGGTTTTTCGGGCATAAAACATGTTCTCGCTCGTGAATCATTTCAACAATTGTCAATGGATTATGGGAAATATTTAAAAAATCTCAAAGTTAAGAAGTTGAAACGAAGAAAAATAGCGATTACGTTTGTGCCAGCAGACCTTATTCCAATAATGCTCTCAATGCACAGCTTCGTTAATGAGCTATATGGTTTTCTTGACTTTTTTTCTCTCGAGATTAACAAGACATTCAATTTGGGACATGGTATCGGCAATTGCGATTTTGAGAAGGTTTGTGGAAAATTGAAGGGAAAAAAATATTCAAAAGACCGCCTCGCGAGGAGAATCTTGAGATTCCAAAAATCAAAGAAATACCACTACTTGCATGGACTTCGAAATAGAATGACACATCGATTTCCAATGTCGTTTCATAATATCAGGGGACGTTTTTTCCTTTTTGACGACCCTTGGATTGAAACCGCAGACCCGTCTACCGACAAAAAATACCGCTTGATTACAAAGTCTAGGGAATTATTGTTCTTCACGTTGCTTTCGGTTGGCGAAATGTGTGACTTAATGGGCAAGAAGCTATTTGAAGAATGGGATTCTGAAACAAAAAAAAAGATGAGAACGTATGACACGGATGTTCGGTAACGCCATAATTGTGTGTTTGATAGCATTTTTCCCATTATTGATACTACCAGGATTCGCAAACGCCAACTATGTCCACGTTGACCAAGAGCACACGTATCTTAGACAATGGGAAGAACACCGCTATATAGAAGGCAAGGATTTTTTGGTAATTTCGCATCTCACTTACGATGTCCACTTACCAAGTCTCGAAAACGTTTCATATCTATCTTTTATTTTTGACCCGTTCGAACCAGGCAATCTACATGAACTGCAATATTTCAACGTTACCGTTTATGAAGATTGTCAACAGGTCAGCTTGCAATACAAATCACTGCCGATAATAAACTGTAGAAATCAAACCCCAAAAGAAGTTTCAGTAATCAGAGAGGACAGACAGTATTGGGTCGATACAAGAAACATTTCGATAAGATTGCCAGACCAAAAGGAGAACTGGAATACTTATGATATTTTAATCGAGTATAGAATACCTGACTTCATAAAGCAAAAATTTGATGTGTATTACTATTATTCCGATAAAGCCTGTTTAAACAGCAGAACCGAAAACAACGTTTGTCCGGCAGTGATACAGGAGGACACGATAATCGACAATAAAAACGCCCTTGTTGACAGGTATCCCGACAGTGCTACCGTCAGCGAACTATTGGACGGTTCTCCATTGATTTATTATTCTTTAGAGGGCGACAAACTCTCAAGATTCAGAATAGAATATTCGGATACCAGTCAAACTGGGTTATGGAATCCGTTGGTATGGTTAGTTGCTGGTATTCTTCTTGACAGAGCATTTGAAAACCGCAAAAAAATATCGAAGTTCATATTTGACAAAATTAAACTACTTAAGAACAGATTTCTTGCAAATTAGTTCTGATTCTTGTTGGAATATATTTCCCTGCAAATGACGGTATTTTGGATTTCAACAACGGTAAAAAGTTATCTATGTTTTGTTCAAAAAAATAATCCCTACCTATCGCATAAATGACATATCCCCCCGTCTTTCCTTCAAAGGACTTTCTCACCGACCACAAATCCTTTACGGAAATTTCAATTAATTTTGCTTCCACACAAAGAGACAAGGCTTCGGCGATTCCTTCTACCCACGCAATCTCTTCCAATACACCCACATGCGTTTTGTCCAATTTTATTGGAAGCTTATGATACTTATCAGCAACCTTTGTGAAGGCGTCGCCTTGAAATTGGTGGTGAATACTGTGCACAACCTCGTGAGAAAGAATTGTAATTCTATGCAGCTCTTGTGCATTGCATACATTCGTGACAGAAATCTTTCCAGCCTTCTTTAATTCTTCGATACACCTTTCTGTCATGTGTAATTGTCCGCTTTCTATTTCCAAAAAGTTGTCGGATATTTGTATCGGTCTTTCTGGCAGCTTTGAGCCGTATAAAAGCCCAGCCGCCGATAGAGGATACTCTCCTTTATCTTGAACCATGAACTTTTTTGGAAGGGACGATAATTCGCCTGGATTCAAACCAATAATTTCAGCAAGGCGCGGCAAAACGGTATCGTAAACCTTTTCAAACGATCCTATCAAAGCTTGATCATCTCGCATACCGAAGTATCGGGTTTCGAGTTATTTAAAATAGAGTTAAATATATGATTAGGCTATAAAATTATTAGAACGGCTAACTTTAACTTCGTTTTATTTGCCCGTTGGGAGCATTTAACTTTCGTAATTGCCTCATGGGCACGCATAAATAATTTTGATATTTACGTGTGCCCATACAGCCTGAAGTTGCATACCGCTACTTTAATCACAAAAAGTGAAAATTTGCGCATAAGCAACGTTAACAACAATTCTTCTTGACCTGAACAAAAAGTATATAAACCTAAGTTAATACATATTAACTATGGTTTATACATCTAAACTAAAGTTAACATCGCTGCAGCAGGAAATAATGCATTTCTTTTTCGTGAACGCCGGCAAAACGTTTAACGCACGGGAGTTATCCATGTCGATTGGGGTAAGCCAGCCGGCAATAGCGAAAGCCATTCCGCTGCTGGAAAGCAGGGATTTTATCAATGTATCGAAGGATAAAAAATCCAAGAGATTGTCAATCGAATTAAACAGGGAAAACCCTCTTGTCATTGGTTTGAAAAGGGCGGATAATATCGGGCAATTGTATGAGTCCGGCTTAACCGAGTTTTTCAGGGAAAAATTCCCGAGCTGTGCCGTTATTGTGTTCGGCAGCTTCGCCAAAGGCGAAGACACCCATAAATCGGATATAGACATAGCCGTTGTGGGCGCGAAAGGTAAAACTATCGATTTAAGCGGCTTCGAAAAAGCATTTACGAAAGAAATAAGGATTAATTTCTACAAGTCATTCAAAGAGATAAGCAGGGAATTGAAAGGAAATATCCTCGGAGGAATTCTTTTGTCAGGATGGATCGAATTATGAAACCTCTAAAAACGTTTGATGAATATTTGAAAGACGGTACTGTAAAAAAGCAGTCTCCGGATAAATTAAGGGCGAGATCGCTTATCACCGAGTCGGAAGATTCCTATAAGATACTCCTTTCCTTCATCGAGAAAATGGGACTTGACGATAACAATGCGAATCATTTGATCAAGAACGCGTACGACATAATTATGGAACTTGTGAGGTCGAAGATGCTTTCCGGCGGATTCGGTACAACCGGCAAGGGCGCGCACGAGGCTGAAGTGTCCTATCTGGCTGAAATAGGCTTCAACGATAGGGACGTGGATTTTGCGAACGATCTGCGGTTCTTCAGGAACGGCATTATGTATTACGGAAAAAAGTTCGACAAAGCATACGCCGTGAAGGTGTTGGATTTTACTAAAAGAATATATCCGCTGCTTAGGAAATAAGCTATTTACGCGCTGCCCGCAAATGAGACGTTACGAAGTGAATATACCAAAATTTAATTTTTCTCGAATCAAATTGGCTCAAACTTTGGATAGCCGGCTATTCGCCTGTCCAATTCTGCAAGTTCTTTGGATTGCAAATTTAAAATTATCGGGTTCGCAGGTGTTATTGTTCCCATCTCTTGTAAAAAGTATCTGCGGACAAGAGCATCAACCAGCGGCTGCACTTCCTCCAGCGTGGCTTCTCCATTCAGGTAACCGGTGGTTTTTTCCAGACGGATCGTTTTGGGACGCTTGAACTTTGTTTCGGCTCTGTAATTAAATCTGTCATCTTTGCGCCGGATTTCGCTGTATGGGTCCGAAATTTTTACATTATCGCTTACCCCTACAATGACGTGACATACTATTCCCATTTTATTATTCTGCCTAGCAAAGCGGGCGCCTCCGCCAACATAACCGATAGCGAGCGGCACAAATCCCAATTCGGGCTTTGCACGAGGAGGATCGATTGCATAAAGTCCCTCCTTTAAAGTTTCGTACACTTGTTCTCTTTTCGCTCTTCCAAACCAAAGAAAGCCCATCTTAAACCCTGATATGGACTGATACTGAAGATATTTATGCCTGAAATCAGTCGTCCCTAAAATTTCCGATTTCCCAGACAACCAAAAACAATTCCTACTCCTTCCGGATATTATTCCATTAACATCTAAATGTGTGCTAGTTTAATTATACTCACCGTGTATGTTGTAAGGCTGCTGGTATGAATGCGATCAAAAAATTGTTCGGTTACGAAAATACGGACCCGTATGTTTACGCTGTTACTACGAAATGCGACGGAAAGATAAACGGCCAGATCGCTGTCGATGTGATCGGGTTTACGTTTCTAAAGCAATGGCCGAGGGCCGCGGTTTTTCTGGGCAAGGACAAATTCACGCACGGCTTGGTTTTACGAAGCGGTGTTTTTGCGCTTAATTTGTTGTCCGTGAAACAGATGGAACTGGTGCGCAACTTCGGCATGCGAACCGGACGGGATGTCGACAAATTTTCCGGAGTGGATTATTTTACCGCGAAAACGGGCAGCCCCATAATCAGGGACTGTGCTGGTTACGCCGACTTTAAGGTGGTTGAGAAATTGGATTTAGGAGACCACACGATGTTTTACGGGTTAGCTGTGGACAGCCAGCTGATGTCCGAAGACGCGCCGCTAAGGATTTCTTATTTCAAGGAAAATGCGCCCGGCGAATGGCTGATTGAACTGAAGAAAACGACGAAGGAAAGCCTGGAGAAATCAAAAATTTTCTTTGAAAAATATGCCAAAGGCAAAGGTCTGGATACCGGTTAAATATCATGCGTAAATTCGAAAAACACGCCCTTTAATCCTTTCGCGCCTAATTTTTGTCAGTTACCATGCAACAACTTTCCGATCTGCGTGTAAAATTAGACCAGATGACCGGAAGGATCACAAGCAAATTGAAAGACAGGTCCAGGCTTCCTTTGAACAGGACTGTTTATGCGCCGGACGGTGTGCCAATAAAAGGTTATGAGGGAGTCTCGTTCCTTGAATATGCGTTGAACGGCCTTGAAGTTTATCATGCTTCCCTTGGACGATACAAATATCCCGACCAGTTTCCTTTGTTGATAGATGGGGACACGGCAACTGTGGAGAGGCTTGTGCCCAAATCAAATATCAGCACGGTACGAATAAATTTCAAAGACGATATGATAAAATTCTATACACAATTTCTTTACGATGTCTGCCCGGACAAACGCGATGACCCGTCCACTTTCGGCGAAACCGTTTACTGTGATGCAGACCTTATCGAATTGACGCATGAAAGGATCAATCTGGGAAGATATGTTGCTGAATCCAAACTTAATAGCGACCCTTCAATCAGAGATGTTGTTGCGGATAAAAAACTGTTAATAGCTAGGTTAAGAGATCCTGCGCGCGAGGAAATGGTGCTGGCGAGGACACGGGAAGTAGCAACGAGATACGAACTACCTCCGGAAGTTGCGGCAAAATTCATGGGATGGGTTATTGACGAAACTGTCGAGGTTGAAGTGGGATACCTGCAGAAAAAATTGGCCGGACAAGGCGCCTAGATAAGCTCTTAGGATTTTTTTTCAATTTTATTTATTTTTCTCTGGAATTGTAAGCCAGCAAAAACAATAATGCAACAAATGCGATTACAAACGAGACTTCCGCATCCCACATCGCGGAAAATATAGCAACTATGGCTATAACTATGGCGAGCGCCTCATTGCTGTGAGTTTGGGATTGCATAATTTTACTCTGTCGATGTTAAGATAAATGAGCTTGTTATCCTGCAGATTGGAACAAACATTTATAAACAAAAACCGTATAATGAATAGCGAAAATTTCGGGCTTTCGAGCCTGAAAAGACGCGTTTTACAATAAGTCCAAAATCGGGGGTGAATATTGGAATGGCTTTGGTTGTCAGAAGTAAGGTGAAAGAATCTGCAAAGGGCATGAGATGCTCCGGTGATTTCTTTGAAGCGCTAGACGCTGTTGTTGCAAACAAGATCAAAAAAGCTTCAGAGAGGGCAAAGGGTAACGGACGATCGACATTGAGACCTGTTGATCTTTAAGCTTATCTAAATCTTTTTCTTTTTTTTATTTTTTCCGTCTAGGCAAAGCTGCATGTTTCATTTTGAGCGGGCAGATAGGTTATTAAAGAGTGGTTACGAAAAGGAGGTTAGTAAATTGAAAAGTTAGAGGACTGAATGCAGCTGCGGGGGTAGCAAAGCTCGGTCAAATGTGCAGGCTTGAGGGGTCTGTGGGTAGCCCTTTTCTGCTGAAAAGCGCTAGCGGAAAAGATCACACATTAGTCCCTTCGTGAGTTCGAAAACTCGCCATACACATTGTGTATGGCAGTCGAATCTCTCACCCCCCGCACTATTTCATCCTATTTCATAAACCTCGTTAAGAAGTTGTTTTATTTTTCCGTAGCTAGGTCGCAACAGCCTGAACACGGGCGATCTTGAATACTTGCTCCTGTGGAGGCTAAGCAGCTCATCGGCGTCTGCGCTTTCCTTGAGCATATTCCTGTAAACCCAGAAACCGTAAAACGGAGCTGAAAGTTTGAAAGGCCACGGGGTGGCTGCGGCTGAAATTTTCCATGTCCCATAGTATCCTATCCTGTCGTATATGCTTCTCCCATGCGGTTCCATAGATGGTTCTTGTTTCCATAGAAAGATATACTGAGAAAATTTATTTTACAATGTTTTTGCAGCAACACGAAGAAAAATCACGAATGATTTAAATCTTTTAGAAACGTATAAAATTGTGTGCGCTCGCTGGCAGGATTACGGGGATTTTTCTAACGGTGCTCCGAAAGTTGTCCTGGACCAGAGTATTTCGATGCACGGGCTTGCGACCAGGCTGAATGAAAATTATGGTGTCAGCGTGAGGCGGGCTATGATGGACGACTGCACGCCTGACGAGGAAATCGTGGGTGAAGCGAGAAGGATCGGAGCGATTGCCGTAACAATGGACAGGGGATTTCCGCGCGACGTTTCTTTGGTATTGCCTCCGGGAAGGAAGCTGAGCAGCAACGGGCTTCCGAATGTTGCCCAAGCCATTGCGTATTCTCTTGGTGTTGAACGTGAACCGCCCAAGGATTACAGAAGGGCCCGCAACGGCCATCATCCGCTTTCAAGAGAATTAGAGTATTGGGAAAATATTGATGGTCTCAGGCAACATTTCGAGTCTAAATTGGATCACGATTAGTTATCATAAGTCTTCCCTTTTCGAATACTCGTTGTCGACTGATTTTTTTAATATTATTTCGCGCTCTTTGCGTGCGACTAATTCTTTTACATGATCGATTGCATCTATTTCTACGGAGATTGAATCGATTCCGAATTCTATCAACTGCTCGACGAAATTATCGTCTCTTGACGGCGCTTCGCCGCAGATCGATGTTTCGACGTTATAATTTTTGCATCGGCCGATCACATATTTTATTAATTTTAAAACTGCGGGCGTGTTTTCCTTGTACAAATTTGAAATCAATTCGTTGTTGCGGTCGACGCC
>CAZYBR010000007.1:0-24757 GCA_964645905.1 uncultured archaeon | reverse complement strand
CACAGACGCGGAGAACATTGAATAAGTGGTACATAATAATTACGCTTATCGCAACTTCTGAATCGTCTGCGTGGAACGAATATCAGCAAGGCGATCGCGGTCAAACTCGGCACCAGGCGGCTTGCAGCAGCCCAGCAGACCATCCTCAAGTGTCGGTCTTTCTACCAGCCTCCGATGCGAATATGCGGGCGCCCACACTGAGAAGGTCCGCAGTAACGGAACGCAACGGATCCTGCTCTTTAGTAGCGTGACCTTTCAAGGGATTACGCGATTACTGAGCTATAGTTTCTGATAAGAGGGCTTATCGCAACATAATATGTCTATAATCCCTTACAAAAAACCGCAAACGGATATAGTTCCCTACAATAAGAATGGGCCAGATAGTGGAAACGGTGGGGGAAGATTACCTCCTCAGCAAAACAGACAACTCTTAAACCCGTCTACCAATAAAATTGCATTAATAAAACCCCTAATGACCTCATAATATTCTTTTATTACAATGGAAGGGAACTTCTTTGAATCTATTGACTTTATCATTTCTAGAGTAGCATTAGACATTTTCAAAATAGACCTAGATTTTTCTTTATCTGGTCTTATTGTCACAAATCCTTCACCCATTAAAACACCTTTATATAACCCTTCAAAATCATACCGTTCAAAAGATTATTTCCAAGTTCTTTACTTATACTGCTAAAATTTTTGCTAAATAGAAGACATCTTTCGGTTCAGTTTCTTTTCATAAATGCTCAAATCAAGATATTTTTCTTTACATAGCAAAAATGTATCAATGTCGCTATGCAACAAATCCTCGCCTCGGGAGAATGAACCGAAAAGTATAATCACATCTGGCATGCATTCATCTTGTAAATATTCCAACAAGCCGGATTCTTCTAGTGAGATGAGATTATCTATTTTCTTGAAAAAGAGGAATTTCTCGCTATCTCTGTTTGAGATGTATACAAGGTAGTTATGGATTCTATGTCTTGCTACTTTAATCAGACCATCCTTCTTTAACTCGTTTAGATATCTCTTGACAGAATTTGGCGCTAGTTTAGATTTTCTGCTTATTTCACGGAGTTGTAGACCGTCGCCTTTAGGATAAGAATCTGTAAAAAATGAAGTACAACAACCCATTTGTTATAATTTTGTAAAACTGCAAGGGCTTTGGACATAATGCAGATTTATTTCATTAAGAATTTTCGTAAAAATTTAGCATAAACCAAAGTCCCAACAGTATTCTTCATAGGAATAGGGGTCGGAATAAGAAGAGGTTTGCACACATGCGTCTTTACCAATGTCGGAACAATAAACAACGAGGAAAGGATAACTTGCTACATCACTACTGCTTAGTTCGGTAGTTACGGGCATAGCTCGTGTATTTGCAGACTGTGATGATGAAGTACCTGCCGCTAACACCGATTCCACATCTTTACATTTATCATAACCAGGTAGTTGGTTTACTTTAATTCCTTCTAAGCTACTAGTCATTAAAACATTTACTCCGAATTTTAAGTCTGGCAGTTCTCTTTTTGTAGTGTGTAATACTTGGAATACTATTGATGCTTCCTGGCCTTGTTGATCAATAGCTATCAGTTGGTAATCATAATAATTGTTAATACTTTGACCTTTCACATCAATTTCGAATGTCGCTTTACAGACAACTCCAGTACAAACTGGTTTGCTTTCCTTGGACTGCACCGTTTCACTAGCCGTTGTAGGAAGTCTGTTCAATTTAATTGTTTGCAGATCGTTGTCTTCGTCTCTCACATCTACCTCAACTTTATTCTTGTCAGTTGCTACCTGCGTATAAACAACAAAATACTTGTTTGGCGAATTTGGTGGCTGATAAAGATTTAGCGAATCAAGAACTTTTATCCTAGTTATTACCGGCGGCTTTTTTTCTACAGAAAATGGTATGGTTAAATAATTTATATTGTCATCAGTGTCCGCCACCCACACATAAATGTTTGTTGGGTTTCCTGCTACAGCCTTGTAGTCGCCTATAAAATTGCAATTTTTTCCACTGCATTCTTTGATATTATATTCTGGTTCAATAGAAGAATAACCCCAAACTTGTATGTTTGACAAAGAAGACTCGTCTATTGCTTTAACAGAAATAGAAAATCTTTGGTTGTTTGTCAAGACTATAGGATCTGGGTTAGGCAAATTTACATTAATTCCTGCGATGACTACTTCAGTAATTCTAGGCCTGAGTTTAATTATAGGTATCTGTTTTCCTCCTTCTAGCGATATACCTGCACCTGGAGTGGCGAAATGAAGCAAACCTTGTTTTTCCGCATCAGCGACTACTACATGAAAAACGTTGTTCGGGTCTTTATCAGGTGATATAGCCACACTAAAATCACATTTCTTTGTGAAAGGAATTTTACATTGTACCCAATCTGTAACTGGATAAAACACTCCATCTGCATAAGACATAAGAATTGCATGTGACACTGTCCTTGTTTTCATTACTACCGTGCCACTAGCGGTTCTATCAGATTTAATGGTTATTGGAGTGGCACTTTTTATGTCATCGCCCCTAATTTCAGTTACTGGTTCTTGTGCTAACCCAACAGCAACCATACTTACAAGAAACATTGAAACAAATAAAACTAAAATGCCAATTTTTCTTTTTTGCATCATTATAAACACTATAATATTATTTTTTTATTTATTTATAGGAGGTAAATTAAATGTTGGTGCTTTAGACTGTCCTTGTTCTGCACCACTTCCACTTGAACCGCTTGTAGTACCTCCGCTGGGGCTTACTTTAACTCCGTAACTGGCACAATCGTTGCTTGTTGGTGCATTGCATCCCTTCGGGGCTGAAGCAGAATCCCATTTTATGCCTGGATTATTAATCAACTGGTTGCAATATTGCAACTGAGCACTTCTACAAGCTGTTGTTGCAGTACTTCCACTAAACTGACCACCAGAAACAAAAAGCCAATATCCTACAAGCCCGATAACCCCAACACCAAGAAGAATGGCTATAATATAAGGAACTGCAACCCCTTTCTTCATCAATTTCACTTAACTTTATATTTGTTTTAGACAGTATTTAAATGTTTCTGATAAGACAGTAGTTGGCAAAGTTTTATCTGAGCATCCTATGATCTTTGCAACCTTCTTGATATCAATTTCCTTCTTCAATAACAAACCTGCAAGAAGGTATTATATTATTTGCAAATGTTCTTCCGTTGTTTTATAATACTTTTCTTTGGCATCTTTCTTGCACAGCTCTATAACCCGATCCAAATCATCATCGTAAGCATCGTGCTCCAGATGGCAATGGGCGCCTATCATAGAAAATTAATTCACTGTAAACCAAATAAACTACAATGGTCAATTGGCACAGGCTGGATTCTACAGAGTTGATGGAAGAGTTGCAGACTACCGCAGATGGCATATCCGAATCAGAGGCCAAGGCAGGGCTGCTGGTTTTGCCGAATTTCTTCATGCGATGAAGACGGGAATGAGAAACTCGCGCAAAACAAACCCCACGGATAACCCCATCGTGACATTGAGCGAATATGCGATTATGTTGGGAGGCATCGACGCCAACGCATCTTTCAGTATGCTCAGCCCGAATCTCGCGCCCATGCATACAGCTACTATTGCAAAGAAGGAAATGTGCGGCGCGAAGACACCTGCCAAAAGTCCGATGGCGCCAGATATGAAAGATTCTGGCGAAGGGAAAAAAGGTTCCCACCCTGTGTCGAGGAGGCTCGCGCCTGTGAGCAGGGGGTACAGTATGTCAAATATGCCCCAGATGATCGGCATCGCCAAGAACCCGAACAGGAAGCCGGTGAACGGACCGTATATTATCCCAACAAGTATCGCCGGGATTGAATATAATTCCACTCCGAAATGCAACGGCGTTTTCAGTTCGCCGAAGATAACTTTATCTATCCACAACATAAGGTATATTAGAGAAAACCTGAAACCTCCAATTGCGTAAAATATCAGGAAACCTACGACAAGCATTGCAACAGCCATAATGGGCTTTTTAATGTCCATAAATCTAATTGGCGGCAGTATATTAAAAATCCGAGGCCGTTTGATGGTTCAAAACATGGGCGACATCGTGGGGATAACCGCCCCGTTGGTCGTGGCATTCGTCATCTCGATAATGACAAGGCGGTATTTTTCGAGCCTGATCAAGAAGTATCTTGTCAAGGAGAATAAGGGGAAGGAAACGGTTTTCAGGCTTTTGGAAAGGGTCATAATAGCTTTCGTGTTCCTGGTGGCGATTTTCGCTTCGGTGTCAAAGCTGTATCCCGGACTTGGTAATTTTCTTTCTTCGGCCCTTCTTGCCGCCGGATTTCTGGCGATAATCGTCGGTTTGGCCGCGCAACGGACTCTGGGAAATGTTTTTGCCGGCTTGAACATTGCGTTGACAAGACCGATACGAATAGGCGATGCGGTGATAATAAGAAACGAGTACGGCACCGTTGAGGACATAACGCTGAGGCATACTGTGATAAAAACATGGGACAACAGGAGGATGATGATTCCCAATTCCGTTCTCGACGAGGAAGTCGTGGTCAATTACACCATTCGCGATGTTAATTGCTTCTTTACAGAGTTTTGCATAATTTAGAAATATCTCATCTAGCATTAAAGAGACCTTTGCAATGTTATGAATTAACAATTAATCATAGTGCAATAAAGCATAAGTATTTAGCAATCATTTTGCTACGGTAGTATCAGAACAATGTCTGCACAATTACCACTAATAGGTTCTCTTATCTCTTTTGCAAAACCTCCATCAACTAGGTGTCTTCTTGCTCTCTGAAGTTCTTCATATGATACAATTTTATTACAACTGTTATTTAAATGTCACATCTATCAAAAAGATTGCTTGAACTGCAATGGCTTTGGACATAATGCAGATTTATTTCATTAAGAATTTTCGTAAAAATTTAGCATAAACCAAAGTCCCAACAGTATTCTTCATAGGAATAGGGGTCGGAATAAGAAGAGGTTTGCACACATGCGTCTTTACCAATGTCGGAACAATAAACAACGAGGAAAGGATAACTTGCTACATCACTACTGCTTAGTTCGGTAGTTACGGGCATAGCTCGTGTATTTGCAGACTGTGATGATGAAGTACCTGCCGCTAACACCGATTCCACATCTTTACATTTATCATAACCAGGTAGTTGGTTTACTTTAATTCCTTCTAAGCTACTAGTCATTAAAACATTTACTCCGAATTTTAAGTCTGGCAGTTCTCTTTTTGTAGTGTGTAATACTTGGAATACTATTGATGCTTCCTGGCCTTGTTGATCAATAGCTATCAGTTGGTAATCATAATAATTGTTAATACTTTGACCTTTCACATCAATTTCGAATGTCGCTTTACAGACAACTCCAGTACAAACTGGTTTGCTTTCCTTGGACTGCACCGTTTCACTAGCCGTTGTAGGAAGTCTGTTCAATTTAATTGTTTGCAGATCGTTGTCTTCGTCTCTCACATCTACCTCAACTTTATTCTTGTCAGTTGCTACCTGCGTATAAACAACAAAATACTTGTTTGGCGAATTTGGTGGCTGATAAAGATTTAGCGAATCAAGAACTTTTATCCTAGTTATTACCGGCGGCTTTTTTTCTACAGAAAATGGTATGGTTAAATAATTTATATTGTCATCAGTGTCCGCCACCCACACATAAATGTTTGTTGGGTTTCCTGCTACAGCCTTGTAGTCGCCTATAAAATTGCAATTTTTTCCACTGCATTCTTTGATATTATATTCTGGTTCAATAGAAGAATAACCCCAAACTTGTATGTTTGACAAAGAAGACTCGTCTATTGCTTTAACAGAAATAGAAAATCTTTGGTTGTTTGTCAAGACTATAGGATCTGGGTTAGGCAAATTTACATTAATTCCTGCGATGACTACTTCAGTAATTCTAGGCCTGAGTTTAATTATAGGTATCTGTTTTCCTCCTTCTAGCGATATACCTGCACCTGGAGTGGCGAAATGAAGCAAACCTTGTTTTTCCGCATCAGCGACTACTACATGAAAAACGTTGTTCGGGTCTTTATCAGGTGATATAGCCACACTAAAATCACATTTCTTTGTGAAAGGAATTTTACATTGTACCCAATCTGTAACTGGATAAAACACTCCATCTGCATAAGACATAAGAATTGCATGTGACACTGTCCTTGTTTTCATTACTACCGTGCCACTAGCGGTTCTATCAGATTTAATGGTTATTGGAGTGGCACTTTTTATGTCATCGCCCCTAATTTCAGTTACTGGTTCTTGTGCTAACCCAACAGCAACCATACTTACAAGAAACATTGAAACAAATAAAACTAAAATGCCAATTTTTCTTTTTTGCATCATTATAAACACTATAATATTATTTTTTTATTTATTTATAGGAGGTAAATTAAATGTTGGTGCTTTAGACTGTCCTTGTTCTGCACCACTTCCACTTGAACCGCTTGTAGTACCTCCGCTGGGGCTTACTTTAACTCCGTAACTGGCACAATCGTTGCTTGTTGGTGCATTGCATCCCTTCGGGGCTGAAGCAGAATCCCATTTTATGCCTGGATTATTAATCAACTGGTTGCAATATTGCAACTGAGCACTTCTACAAGCTGTTGTTGCAGTACTTCCACTAAACTGACCACCAGAAACAAAAAGCCAATATCCTACAAGCCCGATAACCCCAACACCAAGAAGAATGGCTATAATATAAGGAACTGCAACCCCTTTCTTCATCAATTTCACTTAACTTTATATTTGTTTTAGACAGTATTTAAATGTTTCTGATAAGACAGTAGTTGGCAAAGTTTTATCTGAGCATCCTATGATCTTTGCAACCTTCTTGATATCAATTTCCTTCTTCAATAACAAACCTGCAAGAAGGTATTATATTATTTGCAAATGTTCTTCCGTTGTTTTATAATACTTTTCTTTGGCATCTTTCTTGCACAGCTCTATAACCCGATCCAAATCATCATCGTAAGCATCGTGCTCCAGATGGCAATGGGCGCCTATCATAGAAAATTAATTCACTGTAAACCAAATAAACTACAATGGTCAATTGGCACAGGCTGGATTCTACAGAGTTGATGGAAGAGTTGCAGACTACCGCAGATGGCATATCCGAATCAGAGGCCAAGGCAGGGCTGCTGGTTTTGCCGAATTTCTTCATGCGATGAAGACGGGAATGAGAAACTCGCGCAAAACAAACCCCACGGATAACCCCATCGTGACATTGAGCGAATATGCGATTATGTTGGGAGGCATCGACGCCAACGCATCTTTCAGTATGCTCAGCCCGAATCTCGCGCCCATGCATACAGCTACTATTGCAAAGAAGGAAATGTGCGGCGCGAAGACACCTGCCAAAAGTCCGATGGCGCCAGATATGAAAGATTCTGGCGAAGGGAAAAAAGGTTCCCACCCTGTGTCGAGGAGGCTCGCGCCTGTGAGCAGGGGGTACAGTATGTCAAATATGCCCCAGATGATCGGCATCGCCAAGAACCCGAACAGGAAGCCGGTGAACGGACCGTATATTATCCCAACAAGTATCGCCGGGATTGAATATAATTCCACTCCGAAATGCAACGGCGTTTTCAGTTCGCCGAAGATAACTTTATCTATCCACAACATAAGGTATATTAGAGAAAACCTGAAACCTCCAATTGCGTAAAATATCAGGAAACCTACGACAAGCATTGCAACAGCCATAATGGGCTTTTTAATGTCCATAAATCTAATTGGCGGCAGTATATTAAAAATCCGAGGCCGTTTGATGGTTCAAAACATGGGCGACATCGTGGGGATAACCGCCCCGTTGGTCGTGGCATTCGTCATCTCGATAATGACAAGGCGGTATTTTTCGAGCCTGATCAAGAAGTATCTTGTCAAGGAGAATAAGGGGAAGGAAACGGTTTTCAGGCTTTTGGAAAGGGTCATAATAGCTTTCGTGTTCCTGGTGGCGATTTTCGCTTCGGTGTCAAAGCTGTATCCCGGACTTGGTAATTTTCTTTCTTCGGCCCTTCTTGCCGCCGGATTTCTGGCGATAATCGTCGGTTTGGCCGCGCAACGGACTCTGGGAAATGTTTTTGCCGGCTTGAACATTGCGTTGACAAGACCGATACGAATAGGCGATGCGGTGATAATAAGAAACGAGTACGGCACCGTTGAGGACATAACGCTGAGGCATACTGTGATAAAAACATGGGACAACAGGAGGATGATGATTCCCAATTCCGTTCTCGACGAGGAAGTCGTGGTCAATTACACCATTCGCGATGAGAAGAAGCTGTTCGGGATTGTGATGCATGTGCCTTCAAATACCGATTTGGAAAAGGCGGGCCGCATAATGGTTGCTGAGGCCAAGCATCATCCGAATGTGCTGAAGGAGTTGAATCCCATATTCCAGGTGCTGGACTTTGAAGAGAAATCTGTTATGTTGCGGTTGCTGTTTCTAGCAAAGGACCAGCCGACGGCGTTCAACACGGCGGTCGAATTGCGAAGCTCCATGGCAAAGCAGTTCAGGAAGCAGCGAATCAAGTTTTCGATATCGTCCATGTCCATTGAAAGGGGCTAGTTACAATAATCTGGCCGAGTATGCTACAACAAATATGCCGACGAAGTTTAGCACATACGCAACTATCAAGAATTTTTTCGGTTCGAATTTGATCGCACCGAACAGAGCAACTCCTATCTCGTCTGGGAGCGGAGACGCTATAATGAAACCGGCTGTCAGTGGTATGATCATGTTCCATAGTCGAGATTTTCTTATCCCTTTCCACAGCCTTACCCTCAGCTCTTCCCAGATGAACAATGCAGCTACAGGCTTGGTGAGAGTGGTCACTTCTCTGGAGAGCGATTTTATTTCACGCATCAACCTATTCCTGACCAACCTGAAAATGAGATAATCGCTCAAGACGGTCCCGGCGGCGCCTATCAGCGCGACAAGGAACGGGTTTAGGGTGTTGCCCAGGTTGAACACGGCCACCGTGGCTGGTGCAGTTGTGAACGCGTATGAAAAAAACACGCCCGCTAAAAAGGCAGCCGGATAACCCAAGTCTCCCAGTTGCTGGATAAATGAGACGACTGCCGCCGACTTGAACATGTAATATGCCAGAAAGATGCTTATACCGAGAAATATGAGGTTCCTGTATTTCCACTGATACCTCCTAATCGTTTTTATGGTATTCTCAGTGGTTATGTACAGTTCCCTTGGATACACCTTTTTTCCCATCAGATAATTTATGTGATCCGGCCTATAAGTGCTTGCTTAAAAAACTAGGCTGACAAACAGCGCGAAGACCAGAATCGTTCCCGTGTCGGCGACAGACGTCATGATCGTCATGACAAGGTTGTTTGGATTCTCATTCCTTTTGTAGATGTAGAAGACGCCGAACGCAGAAATCGCCGTTATTATGACCATCATGAACAATGTCGTAGAGACCGCCACCTCCAGAACCTTCACGACCGACCCTAGTGTCAGAGCGAAGCCCTTCAGATAAGCCACGAACGACGACAACAAACCGATGTACACCGAAAATACAGGCGACGCTGAGAATATGGTTCTGAATAATTTATGCATATCACCGGATGGCCACCATTTGCGCGGGTTTCTGATAAGAGGGCCTATCGCAACCTTATTACATACATCTCATCACCCTAAGTTTATCGTGCCGTTGGCTATCAATATCAACAGCCAGCTCAAGCCGATTAAAAGCAATCCCGTGAACAGTCTCATATGCGCGCGGTATTTTTGCTTCCACATTTTTATCGTGGCCATTCTCGCGCCTACCATGAATATCACCAGGATCACAACTAACGGTATCACGAAAATTACATTGTACAAAAGCAGCAGACCAAGGGCGACCATGTCGAAATTGTGTGACAGGAGAAGTATTATGGCAAGGTAAGGTCCGCCGGTGCACGGGAGCTCGACCGCAGCCACAAACACACCTAGGAACAGCAATCCTGGTAGCGTTATCCTCATCGCATATTCGTTTATTTTTTTCGCCATCGAAGGTGCTATGATCAGACTGAATCCCTTGCCGTACCAGAGAAAGTCCTTTATCTCGATTAACCCCGCAAAAGTCAGTATCGATGCCACAGTTATGCTGATGTATGCGGCGACAAATAGGGGAATGCTGCTGAAGAATGCCATCAAACCGAGGCCCGCCGCCACATACGCCACGAAGACCGCGCCGATGTATGTCATCGAAAACACGAACATCTTTTTCTTTGATTGCCTCGTCATCAGAAGAGTCGACAGCAGCAATATCAGCACGCCGATGGCACACGGGTTGATGGAATCCACTAACGCGGTCGTCATTACAATTCCCAGTGCGGGCAAGCCAGCTTCAACTACCATATAATCACTCAAATGCTATCCTGATGGAATCACCCGGAGGCACGTTCGAATACGGTGCTATGACATAATCCCGATAATTCCCATCATACAAATCACCGTTGATGAACATCTTTACACTACCTTTGCTTCCGTCGGGACAGTACTCGCCATTATTCATGTGCAGAATCTGCGTGTTCGAAAACGGCACATCTATAACGTCGAAGAAATTTCCAAGCGATGCTTGCTCTCTTGTTTCCATCACACCTTCAAGATGAATCCTATAGTCATTATGGTGGTGCACGTCAGAAGTGCCGATTCTGTTGGTCAGACCAGTCGCCTCCGGCAACAAAACCCTTTCGCCGCAGATCCAGATTTCGAAATCGGCATGCCAATGGACCAACCCACCGCTCCATGATGTGACCGCGACATATACGGTGCTTCCTATCAGATATCCGGTTGTAACAAGAGAAGCGACCACTATCGTGCCGAAAATAATCTTCTTCTGGGTTTTATCAAGAGTCTTTCCATATGAGAGCATCATCATCACGCATGCCGATATAGCCACGGCAGACAGTGTGATGAGCGTGGTCGGGTTCAGCCAGTGTAGAAGGCTTTTCTCGGAAGTCTCGTGTATCTCCCCTTCATGCGCATATCCCATTGAGACAAAAGCCGATAGTATTACTATTCCCACAAGACTAGCAAAACTCGCAAACGTTGGATTTCTTTTTCTTGCCATGTTTCTGATAATGTTGTATGCACTTTTCACAGCAAAAAGGTTTCTTGTGGTGATGCATTATTTTGGAAGGGTGCAACACTTTGCTGCACTGGAAACACTTCTCAAGTTTGGTCAGACTTGCCATTTTTATAGTTTTGTTTTCATTACATAAATGATTGTATGTCGAGAAGTCGGAGGGTTTATTTGAGCAAACATGGACAGGTCTTGCTGTCAAACGCACTCTACAAGGAAAGGATGAAGAGCATGAACAAGCCCATTTCAAGCGAAGTCAGATATCTTATTGGCATTATTGTGAATTAAACCTTAAACATATCGGAGAACAATCTAATTACAATGTCATTGGACAGTTTCTTCAATGCTCGGAGCGTTGCCATCATCGGTGTTTCGAGGGATCCGAATAAAGTCGGGCATGTGATATTCAGGAACTTTGTAGACGGAGGATATCAAGGAAAGGTGTTTGCAGTCAACCCGAACGCGGAAGACATAATCGGTCACAAGTCTTACGCATCTGTTTTGGATATACCTGAACCCATAGAACTGGCAATTGTAGCTGTTCCTGCACAAGTCGTCCCCAAAGTCCTGGAAGAATGCGGGAAAAAGAGAATACAGAATGTGATTATCGACAGCGCCGGCTTCAAAGAGGTCGGAAACCAAAAGCTCGAGGCTTTACTGGAAAATGTCATCAAAAAATACAAACTTAGGGTGATAGGGCCTAATTCACTCGGTGTATTTGATGCGTACTCTAAAATCGATTCATTATTCCTGCCGAGATTCAGAATGAGCAGGCCCAAGGAAGGTGTGATATCGTTCGTGTGCCAGTCGGGTGCTGTCGGCTCGTCTGTAGTCGACCTTGCAACAAGCGAAGGCCATGGGTTTGCCAAATTTGTCAGTTATGGCAATGCTGTGGATGTTGATGAAAGCGATTTGATAGAGTATCTTGGTAATGACGAGAAGACTAAAGTCATTTGCTTGTACATTGAAGCCGTAAAGGATGGCAGGAGATTTTTAGAAGTATGCAAGAAGGTCTCAAAGAAAAAACCTATTATTGCAATAAAAGGCGGTGTTACTGAAGCTGGTGCTAAAGCAACATTATCGCATACAGGCTCTCTTGCCGGAAGCGCTGAAATTTATTTTGGCGTATTCAAACAAGCTGGAATTATTCATGCTGAAAATCTGGAGGATATGTTTGACTTTGCGAAGATTCTGGAGAAATGTATACCGCCAAAGGGTGGGAAACTAATGATAATCACCAATGGTGGCGGATATGGTATTCTTGCTGTAGACGCTGCATCAAAAAATGGAACAGAACTTGCTGAACTTTTAAAAGAAACTAAAAAAGAATTGGGAAAGCAATTACCGCCGATAATCAACATAACTAATCCTTTAGATTTGGTTGGGGATGCTACATCTGCCAGGTACAGACTGTGCATAGACGCGTGCATGAAGGACAAGAATGTGGATGTGATGGTGATAATAGTTTTGGTCCAGACGCCGCTGATAGCGACGGACATAGTTGATGTTCTGGTGGAGGCGAATGACTTGAAAAAGAAGCCTGTTGTGGTCGTGTCAGCTGGCGGGGAATATACTGAAGTCATGAGGAGGAATCTGGAAGAGAATGGGATACCGACTTACACTTACCCTGAGGATGCTGTCAGGGCTGTGCAGCAGTTGGTGAAGTATTATAAGAATAAATAACTTAAGGTTGATTTCTATTTATGTTAAAAAACTTTACAAAACACCTTTATAGAATTCTTTATCCAGTTGGTCTTTTTAACTTAGCTATGGGTTTATGGGGAGTCGTGGATAATAGGCACACTAGTGGGGTAATTAATTCGTTATTTGGCGGAGGTTACCTTTTACTTGCAGGTTATTTGGATATAAGAAATTATTTAAAAGAAAAAAGACGACAAGAGCCTAGTTCTATAAACGGACTTTATTTTGAATATGCCCCAGATGAAGATGTTTTACATCTTCAGGTTCAAAAAGGATCTTTAAAAGATACTGTTGGGGAAGTTAGAAATGAAGAAGGTGTAACAGTCTTTACTAATTTAGCTCAAGATTTAATGTGTTATGTGCCTAGAAAAGGCTTTACAGGAAAATTCAGAAGACCAAGAGAATTAAGTTATGGAGAAAAAGTTCGTTTTGGAGAAGACCCGTATTTACTTTTCGGTTATGGTAAACCTGAGGTGAGATTCAGAATAGAGGTAAGAAAAGTGTTGCTACAACCCTTTCCACCAAATTCTGATACGCATTCTAGCCAGAATTAATCTGATTTCAATAGCTACATTTGAGATAAGTTATGCATTGACGCATGCATGAAGGACAAGAATGTGGATGTGATGGTGATAATAGTTTTGGTCCAGACGCCATTAATCGCGACGGATACTGTTAGATCTATACAACAATTGGTGCAGTATTACGAAGATAAATAGATTTTCGGTTAATTTGTTATCAGATGCATGGCAAATTACAGGTAGCAATACCTACAGATGATATGGAAGTTCTAAAATTTTTAGCTTTTATGTCAGAGCGTGCTAGTCCTTACGGCAATTCTTCATTAGACGAACAATCTGGAGCGTATATTACGCGTTTCAGAGCTAGGATAATTGGAGACAGCATCGGATTTTTAAAGTATTACGGATTTGTAGAACGTTGCGGTAATGGTTATGTACCATCCCCTTTGGGCAAAGCTTACTTGAGCAGAAATTAAATAACTAGATAGAAAATTTAAATGAGAAAGACGTTATATAAATTAGGATTGCCATGACTGAAGAACTGTTGAAATTTACAGGAAAGGAGTGCGTTCACTGCCACGATATGGACCCTTTGGATGAAAAATTAGAGAAGGAGCTTAATGTGAAAATAAAAAGGATAGAAGTGTGGCACAATGCCGCTAATGCGCATATGATGGAGAAATATGATAGGGGATTCTGTGGTGGCGTGCCTTTCTATTTCAATGAAAGAACTGGGCAGTGGATTTGCGGTGCTGTTGATTACGAGAAGTTGAAGAAGTGGGCTCTTGTGAAATAGTCAGTAAATTCTTTCTCTTTTGTCAATCTCAACTATAACTATTAAGTTTATGGAATGATCAACAATGTATAAAATCCTGTAATCGCCAACTCTGACTCTGAATGCCTTCCCATACACCTCGATAGTTTTGGCTTCCTTAGGATAAGGATATTCTTTTAATTTTTCTATTTTGTCGAGTATTCTCTTTTGTAGTTTATTATCCCGCAGTTTTTCAAGAAATTTTTCAGCTGATTTTTCATATCTTATAGAAAACATATTACACAGCTAGTTTTTTGCGAAGTTCTTCTTGTGAAGTTAGTCTCTTATATTTTCCAGTTTTTATATCGTTTAAAGCTCTGCCAATTAGAATTCGCTCGCTTGGCGTGGGTATCGTGTCGTCCAATAACCATGTTTTGACAGTTCTGACCTCTTTTTCTAGGAAGTTTATTCGTTGTTTCATCTCTTCTAAACTAGATTTCAAATAGGATTCAGGTTTTAGTCTTGCCATATTAAATAAATTCTCTTGTGAAATATAAATGCTTATTATAAACTTAAGATTGCTTCTCTACGGTGATCGATTTCGTGATGCTGTTGATTACGAGATGCTAAAGAAATGGGCGCTAGGGAAGTAAATCTTTTAGCTCAACTTCTTCTAATTCGTATCCGAAAACTTCAGCAAACTTTGTTGCAGCAACTCTTCTCACTTCATCCATCGATAATTCTGCGCCGAGTATCTTCGCAAGTGATGTGTCTTTCTTATCAGTTAATCCACAAGAGTAAATTAAATCGAAATATGATAAATCTGTGTTCACGTTAAGTGCAAAACCGTGCATTGTGATATATCGCTCGGGAAAAGATCTTATTTGAACGCCTGTTGCCCCTAGCTTATGCCATTCTCCGTCGAAATACCATGTTCCGACATGTCGAAGACTTTTACCAGGTGTTACACCGTCTGGTGGTTTTCTGACGGAGTTAACATTGTAATGCTTGGCCGTTTGTATCATTGCATCTTCAAGACCGTTTATATAATTAAACCTACCCAAAAAAGGAACTCTGAGTTGCCAATTTTTACTTCTTAAATTCGGATAATCAAGAATAGGATATCCTACTAATTGTCCCGGACCGTGGTATGTAACTGAGCCTCCTCTAGAAACATCATAAACTGGTGCTCTTTGTTGCAGTTCCTCAAAAGGAATTTTTACAACTCCCTTTTTCGCAGAATCCTTTCTTGCTTGTGTACCAAAAGTAAAAACAGGAGCATGCTCTAACAAAACAAGCGTATCTGGAATTTTTCCATTTCTTCTTAGTTCTACTAGTCTTTCTTGCAGTTGCAAACCTTTATGATATTCTACAATTCCTAAATTAAGGAGGTAACATGTTTCCATATTTATCTGGGTATAACTTAATTTATTAAAGGATACTATATGCCACTTGCGACTAGAGGAAAACCTTCATGGCTGAAGATACAAATACCTGAAAAAAATCAACGTATTCTAGAACTGCGTGGTATCTTAAGACGTCATGGCCTTGTAACGGTATGCGAAGAATCGCATTGCCCAAACATAGCAGAATGCTGGAGTGGCGGAACTGCAACTTTTATGATTTTGGGTGATATATGTACACGAGGATGTAGATTTTGTAACGTCGCCAAAGCTAAAAATCCTTTACCGATAAATTCATGGGAACCAAAAATGCTCGCAATGGCTGTATCAGAATTAAAACTCGATTACATTGTAATAACTTCTGTTGACAGGGACGACATAGCCGACCAAGGATCGCAACACTGGCATGACTGCATACAAGCTGTAAAGAAAGCCGACCCAAATATATTAGTTGAGGTTCTCATCCCAGATTTTCGTGGTGACATAGAGTGCCTGAAGAAAATCGTGGAAGCAGGTCCATTGGTAATTGCTCACAATGTCGAAACCGTTAGAAGGCTGCAGGGTAAAATCAGAGATAGAAGAGCAGGATACGATCAATCACTAAGCGTTTTAGCGAATGTCAAGAAGTTGAATCCTGAAATTTTTACCAAGTCTTCTATAATTGTTGGTTTTGGAGAGACGGATGAAGAAATCATAGAAACTATGAAAGATTTGAAAGCTATAGATGTTGATTTTCTAACAATTGGACAATATCTTCGACCAAGTTCAAAACATATAGAAGTTACTGAATATGTGCCTCCCGAGAAGTTTGAATTTTATAAAAAGAAAGGTGATGAAATAGGATTCAAATATGTGGTATCAGGGCCTTTTGTTAGAACTTCTTATCGTGCTGGCGAATTCTTTATTAAGAGTATCCTACAAAATAATGGAAATTAATTATGTTCAATTACGAAAATTGGGGACTGGGTGTATTTCCCAGCCAAGTTAATATGGCTCTTGAACAGTTTATGCTCAAACGAGTTGCTGAACAAAGCCCAAAAGAGCATGTTGCTACGACAAGATTCTATAGTTTTGTAAATCCCAGCATAGTCCTCGGATATGCACAGGCGCCTGATGTAATTAAAAAATTAGATCCTAGTGTAGAATTAGTCAGACGCGTCACCGGTGGCTCACATGTCCAGACAGGCAACAATATAGTTGCATATTCGTTTGTTGTACCACGAGACGGAACATTTACTCATTATGAAGATATGCGAGCTTATTATGCTGAGTGTGTGGCAAGTGCTCTTGAAAAAATAGGAATAGAATCTGTTACAGTCGACAATAAAGCGTCTACAATAAATGTAGATGACAGAATCATAGCTAGTCATGCAATATTCTGGGGAGTTAAAAGCGCTTTATTGCATGGGCTGATACATTTGACTCCGTATGATGTCGATAAGATAGCCGAACGTGTTTTATTGCAACAACGTAAGATAGGGAACAATTATTATTCTGAATACGACGCATTGAAAAATTTGCCTACCGTAGCCACGTCATTAAATGGAAATCTGCCAGAGGACCACAAAAAACTTCATGTACTAAGGCAGACTGTTAGCAATTCTATACTGGCAGAAGTTACTGGAGGAAATTATGAAAAAAGACGAATTGACGATGATGTTCTTAAAATAGCTTCAGAATTGTACCAACAAAAGCATGGTACGTCATTATGGGTAAATGAACACAGGCCGACATTTACAACTAAGGAAGTAGAAGCTATCCCTGGAGAAGAGCTTGATGGCAAGTTAAGAGAAAAACTTGGTTATTGTCTATTCATACAGGTGCCTGATAGCGATTTTAAAAGAATGACGCAACCTTTAGGATAACTTTATTTGATTCCGTTGGAAATTAGGATATATGCCTCTTAAAGAAAGTTCTTCTATGAACATGTTCCAGATTCTAAACTAAGATGGTAAGATTGCAATATTAAGAAAGAGTTATACCCTTATACATAGCAACGTCCTCCTCTGCATTTTTCCACATTATTTCAAAATGTTTTCTATATCCATCAGCTATTTCTTTCGACTCAATAACAACAGCAAGTGGATTTTCCATTGATTCAAGAATTATTGCAACCCTACCACCGTAGATCCATGTAGCAGTGGATGTATAGTACTCTTTCGGTATTTCTTTTACGTGAAACAATCGTTTGTAAATTTTCATGCCGAAAAGTCCGGGTGTATTTAATCTGTCATTTTTTGATTTTATCATTCTTGCGAAGAGATTTTTACTAATGCGTTCTCTAATCCATTGCTGAAAATAATAGCCAACAATTTTCCCAAGATTGGAACTTATCCCAAAAGCATCGTAAGTCTTATAATTGTTTATGTCGCGTAGAACGGCTTTAATTCCTTCTTTGCCTTTGAAATGGTGGATTTCTTGCTTGACTTTATATTGATTGTAAATAGAATCGAGTTCTGGAAGAATTTTTTGAAGCTTATTCTCCCTCTCTTTTAGAATATCAAGAAGATTTTTGGGTGGTGCACATTCAAAGTGTTTCTTATTCACGCGTAGAACACTAGATACAAGACCCTTTTCCATTAACTTCTCTAAAGCATCGTAAACGTTTGCACGATAGATTTCACTTTTACGCATAATTTCTGTAGCAGGTGCAGAACCAAGTTTGAGCAATGCTATATAAACCTTTATTTCATTCGGTGAAAGTCCTATGCTTTTTAGCATTTCCATGTCAATTTGCATAATACTTTATGCAAGTTTAGATTATTTATATTTATAGTAGTAATAACTACGACAAAGATTGAAATACATTCGAATTCTTAAAACTTACAGGAAGAGTAATGTCTATGAAGAGAAAACCAAATTTATTAGGACTGGACCCTTGTGTAGTGGCTGGCCTTAAAGATTTTTATGAAACCACGATGTTAGATACAAATGTTGTAGCAGGCGAAGCTGGAAGGAGATCTGTTTTCAATGCTGCTGTAAGAGGGTTAAGAAATCATAAAGTAATAAACGAAAAAACCGTAGTCGATGGAGATGGAAAATGGGAGTGTTATCTTACACAACCGGATAATTATTTGCTTAATGTGGGCCTAGAACAAGTCCTAGCTGCAATTCAAAACTGGGAAATAAATGACTCTTTATTGAAATTATATGAGGACAGAAATCTTGCTGGTGCAACAACAGAATATTTGAAGAGGCATAGAAGACTGGACTTGACAATAAATGCAATTCCTGAAGGTGTACCTATTTTTGCTCATGAGCCTGTTTTCAGTGTTGAGGGTACATTTGAACAATGCCAACTACCTGAAAGTATGTTGCTTGGTATTTGGGGGTATCAGACAGCTGTTGCAACGCAGGCAAGTTATGTTAGAAGTATACTCGCCCAATTCAATAGGCAAGATGTGGTTACCCTGGAAGGTGGATCAAGAAGAGTTTATTCTGCTGCTGCGCTTGCTGCTAGTAGAGCAGCATTAATAGGAGGATTCGATGGGACGGCATTGGAGCAAATTGGAGTAGAATATCCTGAGCTCACAGGAAGAATTGGCGGTACATCTGGTCATTCGGAGGTTCTTCATATTGGAAATGATGAGAAGGCATTTGAGTTACAGTTAAGGGCGCACTATAGGATAAATCCCGATGATACTAAAGAAACAATTAGAAGGAAGATTGAAACTTGGAAAGGAAACCCGCCAACATTTTTAATAGATACCTTTGATTCTAACGAAGGAATAGAAGCTACTATCAGAGTAATGAAGAAATATGAAATCCAATGCCAAGTCAGAAATGATAGTGGAAACCAATTGGAAAGAGTGCGCCACATTAGAATGAGGTTGGATCAAGAAGGTCTTGACAAAGCAAAAATTTTGATATCCGATGATTTAAAGCCTTGGATGATTTATGATTTGCTAGAAAATGGTACAAGATTTGATTTGCTGTTAATGGGAACTTATCTTGTAAATCCTTACAAGCTTCCAGGAGCTGTTTACAAGTTGGCGGCTGATCAACGGGATGTAAATAATCCTACTATGGAAAACGTTTGTAAAGTGTGTGTTGCTAATCCCGAGAAGGCGACACTACCAGGCAAGTTGGATGTTTATAGAGTCGTTGGAAGAGGCGGTAAAGCAGATAGAGATGTGGTAGTTGCAAGAGATTTAGAGACTGTTGATACATACATGAAAAAAGATGATGAAGGCTATCTAAAGCTTAGTCAAACTGTCGTGACAGACGGTCAATTAGTTTATGAAGTTCCTGACATGAATGAAGTCAGAGAAACTGCAAGATATCATTTGGGTTTGCTGAGAGACGAACATAAGGCATTCAAAGATGCGAAACCTTATCCTGTGATAATTTCGGACTGTGTGCTAAGAATGAGGAACGAGTTTATGAAAAAATACGGGGTCAGAAAAGGTGTATGAAAATGAAGGTACAAACATTTAGTATTCTGGCTGGGAGTGCTGCATGTAATGCAAGATGCCCGTTTTGTGTGTCGAAAATGACACCACGTAGAGGAATTAGGCTGAAAGAACCTGAAGTGAATTGGGAGAAATTCAAAAAGGCTGCTGCTTACGCAAGGGATCAAGGAGAACCAACATTGTTCCCTGAACAGATAACAAAATATCTCGATGCTATGAAGGAATATGACATCCTCCGCGGGCTAAAGCACCGCGGTTTCCTTTTTTATTATGCTGCCTTCCGATTTCGACTGCAGACTGAAGTCCGCAGATTTCTAATCTACTTAAGTATTTTGCCGAGTGATGCTTTGCTATTGGGGCATTTGCCTGAACATGATACGGGAAAACTTAATAGACAACAACTTGAGCTTATTGCTCCGTTTAAAAGAGGAGACCGATATAGATTTGCTTAACACCTTATTTTGAAAAATTTGAACATGGTGATTACCATTAGCAAAATTACTCTATCTGCAGAATTGGTATCGAGATTCGAAGATGTTAAAGATAGACTTATTGGTAGATTGAGGCAAACTCAGATAGACGCAATAATTTTGTATCCTGAAACAAGGCGTTGCGGTCTCTATTTAGAGAAAACTGGTAGGTTTGTATCGAGGATTATGATGATGGGATACCCTTCTCCGGCAACAGCTGAAAGTTGGGTTTTCCACTACATTACAGATTTTAGTGAAAGTTTTTGGACCGCTTATAGAAGAGTTGAAGATATACGAAAAACGAGAGCTAGAGAGCTAAGATCAGAGCATGCGACGAGAGAAGATCCGAGATGGAAAGAAGTTCCACCTGTCGACGAATGGGATATAATTAGACAACTTCCTAGAGACGAAATTGAAACTGCACTAAAAGAGGGTATAAAAATAATGGAGGATGTTTACAAAAAATTTGAAGACGGTGGATATCATGAACGATCTTAATCTATCTGAAGAACTGGTATTGAAATTCGAAGAGACAAAAGAACAGCTTCTTGTTAGACTAAGGCAAACTCCTGCGACTCAATCACAATCATATGGAGGGTCGATGATTGAATTGTATTCTGACTCAACACATTTTCCACGCAAAAATTCTCGTTATCACGGTGGGCTTTATTTAATGGCAAGTGGTAAGTTTGTTACCAAATTTGGGCTAGATGGATATCCTTATCCTTCAGACGTTAAAACGTTTATTGAATTGTATGCACATTGTTGTGATATAAAAACTTTTGAAATGTGGTGGAAAGGCGTAGTTGCTTGGTTAAATGATGAACACCCTGAAATGGATAAACATCCTGAAATTTTCGATTATTATTCTCAAGAACAAAGAGAGTCTATTGTAAGAGAAGGAATAAAAATAATGGAGGTGGCTCTTTCCAAAGAGCTATATACGGAATTGGGTTTCGGCGCATTTACACCAGATCAAATCAATGTTAATAATCCGCCAGATGACAAATCTGAATAAACGGACACAACATACAATTATTAAAGCACAGCAATGAATAATAAAATTAACATGCCAAAAGGAAATGAAATCAAATTGGACATGCTTCAGATTCTGAATGAAGACGGCAAGATTGTGAATACAAGAGAAATGCCACAGTTGAAGAATGAAGATATTAAAAGAATGTACGAGTTGATGGTTCTTGCACGTGTGTTTGATGATGTCGCATTGAAATTGCAGCGCGAAGGCAGAATGCTTACATACGCTTCCTTATTGGGGCAGGAGGCTTCACAAATTGGTTCGGCGCTCGCGATGAATCATGAAGATTGGTTCGTGCCCTCATTCAGAGAAAATGGAGTTTTTCTTGCATGCGGATACCCGATGGACATGCTCTACCAGTACTGGGCCGGCGATGAGAGAGGAATGAAGATCCCTGATGACATTAATGCATTGCCTGTAGCCATCCCTGTCGGGACGCAGATACCTCATGCTGTCGGGATCGCATGGGCGATGAAGATGCAGGGAAAGAAATCTGTTGCGCTCGCGTATTTTGGCGACGGTGCCACAAGCAAAGGCGACTTTCACGAAGGAATGAATTTTGCAGGAGTGTTCAAAGTCCCGTGCATATTCTTATGCCAGAACAACCAGTGGGCAATCTCTGTTCCCGAAACAAAACAAACCGCAAGTGCAACAATCGCGCAAAAAGCTGATGCATACGGATTCGAAGGCGTGCTTGTCGATGGCAATGATGTATTCGCTGTTTTCAAGGTTGTAAGAGATGCGATAGAAAAGGCCAGAAACGGAAGAGGCCCGACATTGATCGAATGTTATACATACAGGATGCAGAACCACACGACTGCAGACGACTGGACAAAATATCGCGATCCTGCAGAAGTGGAAAAATGGAAACAGAAAGATCCTGTCGAGAGGTTGAAAAAATACATGGAATCTGAGGGGATATGGAACGGTGAGTATGAGAAAAAAGTCTGGGACGATGCAAAGGCGCAAGTAATTGAGGCTACCAGAAAGTTTGAATCCGAGACGCCGCCTGGGCCATTGGACATGTTTGAAAATGTTTATGCAGAACTTCCGCCAGAGATAGAAGAGCAGAGGAAGGATTTCGAGTGATATGGTAAAATTAAATCTAGTGCAGTCAATCAACCTTGCATTGAGGCAGGAGATGGAAAAAGACCCTACAGTAATTCTTATGGGTGAAGACATCGGGAAAGATGGCGGTGTCTTCAGAGTGACAGAAGGGTTGTGGCAGCAATTTGGTGAAGAGCGCGTTATCGATACTCCTCTCGCAGAAGTCGGGATAATGGGCACTGCAATCGGGCTTGCTATCGCAGGTATGAAGCCTATACCAGAAGTGCAGTTTGACGGATTTTCTGTATCGATGTTCGACCAGATATACAATCATGCGGGAAGGATGAGGAAAAGATCGCAGGGAAAATATCATGTGCCGCTTGTTTTCAGAGTCCCTCACGGTGGCGGTATCAGGGCATTGGAGCACCATTCAGAATCATTGGAAGCGTTCTTCACTCATATGCCAGGAATAAAAGTCGTTGCCCCATCTGGACCGTATAATGCAAAAGGGTTGCTGATATCATCCATCCGCGATCCTGATCCTGTTGTTTTTCTGGAGCCGAAGAGAATCTATCGTGCAATAAAAGAGGAAGTCCCAGAGGAGGAATATACGATTCCTTTGAACAGGGCTGAAGTCAGGCAGGAAGGAAGTGATGTTACTGTAATTGCATGGGGCGCGATGCAGAAGATCGTAAAAGAAGCTGTTGAACAATTGCAAGGGAAGTATTCTGTTGAGATTTTGGATTTGTTGACGTTGTATCCTGTTGACAGGAAGGCTATAATTGACTCTGTGAAAAAGACTGGAAGGTGTGTTATCGTGCAGGAGGCGCCGAGGACATGCGGTTATGGTGCTGAGTTGATTGCGACGATTAATGAACAGGCATTATTGAGCTTGGAAGCGCCTGTGCAGAGGGTTACCGGATATGATATACCTGTACCATTACCAAAGTTGGAGAATTACTACATTCCCGATGTTACTAGAATTAATAAAGCAATTGAAGCTGTGATGAATTTTTGATAATCCTTTTTATCATAACCAGAATAATCCTGTTAACCAATCAAATAGTTCAAGTCGTCTTCTCGTTCCGTCAACTGGTAGAGGTTCCCAACGCTCTTCTTCAAACACATTTCGTTCTCTAACAAATGGGAATGTCATGTCTAATCTGAGCCGATTATAACTCCTCATAAAACTTCCTCTAAAAGTTAATGTAAATTTACCCTCACCACTTCCTCGTAATTTTGTAACTATAAATTCTCCTCCGTATTTTTCTGTTTTCATTTCAAATTCTGAATAGAAATCTTGTAATTTATCTATAAGTTTAACACTTTCTTGGAGTGCAATATGTCTGCTTCCACTTGTTTGTGTACTAATCACTGATAAAGAAAAATCATCTGTTCTAACATCGTTTGGTTGGATTATTTTTTCTTTCCATCCAACTTCCTCGTCAAATTCTCCGCTATCGAGCGGTGGAACCAACTCATAAACTGTGCCATTTTTTTTGGAATATTTAGGATCGATTTTAAAGAAAACACCTTTAGTACGTGGAATAATTCTCACCCAATAACCAGAATCGAGTCTAACGCGGGGTATATAAGCATGTAAACTTCTACCATTTTCATGTGAACTAGATAAATAAGTTAGTGCAATCTTTATCCGACAGTTTTCTAAAGCTTCTTTCGTCTCGTGAACAACATTTGCATATCTACCATCAGGAATAACGGATGGCGGAACTACTATTTCACGTGTTACTGTGTAAGGATAAACCATAATATATGACTCAAAGTTAAAGATTTAAAAATTAATCTTTCTTCCAAAATAGTTGCACTTCCGCCAGATTTCTTGATGAAGGTTGCTATTTCTATTAATCCCAGCTTATGACCACGAGTAATACAAGTATTTAAATACAAGTGGTCATAAAATATTTTATGCACCATGAGATCCAGATAAAAAATAAGGTAAAATACCATTATCTTTCTGAAAATATCAGGATAGGCAAAAACAAATGGAAAAGGATCAGACTATACATGGGTAAAGGAAACTTACCAGAACATGAAATCAGTAGAATAATCTCAAAAATTAAGGAGCAATTAATTGAAAAGGTAGGAGAGGCAAGAAAACTATATGACTCTATGCTGTCCCTTCTGACAAAAAAGGAATTTACTGAGCTAGAAAAAATAAAGCGTGAGTATCAGAAATCAAAACAAAAAATGCCAAAATCAGTGTGGCAAAACTATTACGAATCATTTATAACAGAACTCACGTATGACACAAACGCCATAGAAGGCTCGTCTGTTACTCTCCAAGAAACAGG